>NZ_JACHGJ010000008.1 GCF_014207565.1 Spirochaeta isovalerica
GGCTCAAACCTGGCGGGGATCAAACAGAATAAAGCCAAAAGGCTTCTCGGTTATTCATCAGTCGGTCAGATCGGTCTGCTTATGATCATTCTGGGTCTGGGGGATATGCTGGGAGACAAGCGGGATTTTATCGCTCTGGGGATTCTGGTTTCCCACTACCTGGCCAAGGCTGTTCTCTTCTGGATCGCCGGCATGTTCGACAGTGAAAAGCTGGAGAGCTGGGCTGTTCTGAGAAAGAAACCCCTTCTCTTCGTCATGTTCGGTTTTGCCTTGTTCGCATTGACCGGGCTTCCCCCCTTCCCCTCTTTCTTCGCGAAATGGGAGCTTATTATGAAGCTCGGAACGAACGGCATGTTCGTCTGGTCGGCCCTGATTCTCATTGCCTCCTTTTTTGAAGCGGTCTATCTGTTCCGCTGGTTCGGACTGGCCCTCAAAGAGGAAAATGAAGATATGGAGGTATTCAAAACACCTCTTTACAAATGGCTCCCTGCGGGAATCTTCTCGATTCTTCTCCTCGCGGCCGGTTACTACGCCAGCCTGAGCGTGGAAGCCATGAAAGGGCTGAACTATCTGCCCTTGCTGTTCATACTGGTTCTGGCGCTCATTGACTGGCTGCCGGTATGGATCAAGAATATCATCTCCCTTTCAGGAGTTATCTGGTATATCTATGATCTCTATCCCCGCATTCAGGGCGACACGCTCAGAATGATCTTCGCCGGCGTATTCCTCATCGGCGCTGTCCTCTCTCTCCTTTCCGGTTTCTACTACAAAGGGAAAAGAGCGGGGTTCTACCCCATGGCTCTCGCCATGTTTCTGGGACTGATAACTCTGGTCGAAGCCACCAATCTTTTCCACTTCTTCTGGGGATGGGAACTGATGACAATCGGATCCTACTTCCTCCTGATAAGAGGAAAGAAATCGGCGCCCCACGGCTACAGCTACATGCTTTTCTCTCTGGGTGGCGGATACGCCATCATGATGGCTTTCTCCATTGCCTTCGCCGCTTCGGGGACTCTCGGCCTTTCGGCCCTGACAAATATCGCTCTCTATCCGGCGCTGGCCTATTCGCTGCTCTTCCTCGGTTTCATGACCAAGACAGCCTCGCTGCCTATGCACATCTGGCTGCCGGGAGCCCACGGAGAGGCCGATACGGACGTTTCGGTAATGGCTTCCGCCATTCTGCTTAAGGCCGGTGTTTTCGGTATGGTCCTGACCCTTCTGGGAATGGGAGCCGATGCATCCTATGCCAAAGTGTTACTCAATATCCTCGTATGGATCGGAGCTTTTACAGCCCTGGTCGGCAATATTTCGTCCGCTCTCCAGGAAAACGCCAAGAGACTCCTCGCCTGGTCAAGTATCGGCCAGCTCGGCATGATCCTCTTCGGACTGGCAACGATGACCCATCTGGGATGGCTGATTTCTCTGGCTATGGTTGTAGCCCACTTCATGTACAAATCCATCCTCTTCTACACAATCGGCGGTGTCGGTTACCGCGTGGGAAGCAAGGATATGTATAAAATGGGCGGGTTGATAAAAAGAATGCCTCTGGCTTTCATAGCGGTCCTGATCTCCATTATCGCCCTTTCCGGCGTTCCGCCCCTGGTCGGATTCGCCGCCAAGTGGCTCTCCTACAACCTGCTTGTTACCGAGGGATTCGTCGTTCCCGGTACGCTGCTCATCATCGCCGGCCTCGTGGCCTTCCTCTATCTGTTCCGCCTGATCCATTCGGTCTTTCTGGGGCAGCTGAAGGACAACCTGAGAAGAGTGAAGGAAGTGAACTTCTGGTTCCTCCTTCCCACCTATATCATTATCGGAGTGGTCATGTACCTTTCGACATTGCCCAACGCTCTGCTCAAGCCGATCGGCGAATGGGTTGTAAAATACTTCCCCGACGGAGCCCTCCACTGGGAAGGGACAAGAGCGACAACGGCCGTCGGCTATTTCGATGGACTCTGGATCATGTACGTCATCGGAGGAATCTTCGCGACAGTTCTGGTTCTCAGCTTAATAATCACAAGCCGCAAGAAAATGCAGAAAGTGAAACAGTTCAATATTTTCTACTCGGGAGAACATCCCTCGCGACCCGAGCTGGTACACTTTGCCTATAATTTCTTCGCCCATTACAACAGGGCTGTCGGTTTTGCCGTGACTCCCGTTCTCCACCGGTTCTGGGATTACACAGCCAGATCGCTTCACGGCGTATCGGATTTTATCCGCAGAATCTACAACGGCAACGGGCAGAGCTACGCTTTCCACCTGATCGCCTATGTGGTGCTTGTATTTCTCTTTCAGGGGGTTATGTAAATGAATCCTATTATTACTAAAATTTTATACGCGCTACTAACTGTGTTTATAATATGGAACATAGGTATGGTGCTTAACGGTTTTACCCGGAAGGTATACGCCAGGGTAAACAAACGGTACGGGATCCGGATTTACCAGCCCTACATCGACCTTATCAAGAACTATTCTCTCGATACGCTGGTCTATCACGGGGTTATGTATTATCTGGGACCCATATTCCGCCTTACCAGCGGTGTGGGGATGGTTCTGTTCATCCCGCTGATCTACGGTTCGGAAATATTCAGCAACTTCTCCTTCGCCGGAGACGCCATTCTGATTCTCTACTTCATGTTCTTCGGAACTCTGGGAATGGCGCTCGGTTCAAATGAAACGGGACAGCCCTACTCGACCATCGGCGTCGCAAGAGGTCTGGCTCAGGTAACGGCTGCAGAGGTTCCCCTCGTTCTGGCTTTCCTTTCGGTTTTCATTCAGAACCAGAGTCTGTCCATTTCGGAAATCGTATCTGTACAGCAGGGCGGTTTCATGCACTGGACCATGTGGACCAACCCCATGGCGACGGCTACGGCCATGCTCGCCTACCTGGGATCGATGATGCGGTCTCCCTTTGACGTCGTTCTGGCGCCGCAGGAAATCCCCATAGGACCGCCGACGGAATATCACGGTTCATTTCTGGCGATTCTGTCGACAAACCGTCCGATCTTCGCCGTTGCCAAGACCATACTGTTCGTTAATATGTTCTTCGGCGGAGCCACCAACTGGGGGATGTTCATCCTCAAGGCAACGACCCTTTATATGTGGTCCGTTGTCACCGGAACCATTTATCCCCGGTTCAGAGTGGATCAGTCCATCCGCTTTTTCCTGAAGGTGCCTCTGATTATGGGGCTGCTTTCTATCCTGCTGCTGCAGTTTATGTAAGAGGAATCTATGGAAAAATTTAAAGATTTTAAAAAGAGGACGGTTATCGCACCTGATGGGGAGAAGATTGAAATCGATCCCATGAAGGATTACTACTGCGACGCCATCCCGACGCCCCGGAAGGATTATGATAAAATTCCGGGCATACTGGAAAACTTCAAAAACTGGGCGAGAAGCGAATCGCTCTGGATCCTGGCCTACGGTTCGGGATGCGGAGCCATCGAAATGCGCCCCCTTATGACGCCGAAGCACGACGCGTATCGTTACGGCATTCAGTGGAGACCGACTCCCAGACAGGCCAACCTGCTTATGATATCCGGGTACCTGTCGGTAAAAACGCTGCGGATCGTCGTAAGAGCCTACGAGCAGATGCCCTCTCCCAAATACGTTATGGGACTGGGAAGCTGCACCATCAACGGCGGTATGTACTGGGACAGCTACAACACCATCAACAGGCTGGATCATTTCATGCCCGTTGACACATATGTGACCGGCTGTATGCCCCGTCCCGAAGCGCTGATAGCCGGTTTCGATGAACTGAAAAAGATTATCCGCGCCGGCAAAGGCGTAGGTGCTGACAAATACGCGGAGAACTTCGCGTGGTATAAAGAAAATCAGAAAAAGATTCTCGGCGACGTCGGTCTGCCCGAGTACAGCTGGTAAGGAGGGAATGATGAAAGAGATTGTCAATCGACTGAAAGAAAAATTCCCCGTGACAGCTGAAATCTATCAGCGGGACGACCTGACCTTTGTCACTGTGGAAAAGAAATACGGCGTCGACGCCGTCGCATACCTGAAGGAATACGAAGGGTTCACCCATCTGGTTCTGCTCACCGCCGTTGACTGGCTGGAAGAGGGAGAGTTTCAGCTCACCTATCTTCTCAACAATCCGAAAGCGAAGCACGACATCGGCCTCAGGGTTAGAATCGACAGGGAAACTGCTGAGATGCAGACAGCCCATCACCTCTGGCCTGCCGTAACGACCTACGAGCAGGAACTGAATGAAATGTTCGGTATATCCTTTCCGGGAAGTCCCCGTCAGGGACACCGCTTCATTCTCGACGAAGCCTGGCAGGGACCGCCTCCTTACAGAAGGGACTTCGATACGAAGAAGTACTCCGAGGAGACCTACTTCCCGAGACCGGGACGTTCCAAGATCGATCCGGCGGAACACATGAAGAAAAAACTGTATCCGGAGGGAATGTGATGTTTACTTTCAATGAAGACAGATCGCTGTTTCCCGAACACGATGAAAAAGGGAAACCGATTGTAGATGTGGAAAGCGGGCAGTTCACCAAAATCTGGCAGGGCCCCATCCACCCCGGTATGACCGGAAATATGTCTCTCGAGCTGACCATTCAGGGCGATGAGATCATGGACTGCGTCACCCATGTGGGTTACCTCCACAGAGGATTTGAGAAGCTGATGGAAAGACGGCGCTTTATCCAGTGCTTTCCCATCTGTGTCCGCGTCGCCGTTCCGGAACCGGACTTCAACGAATACTGTCTGGCTTCGACAATCGAAGAGCTCGGCGGCATCGAAGTCCCCGAAGCGGCCGACTGGATGAGGACTCTCCTTCTGGAAATGTCCAGGCTCCAGTCCTATCTCGCCCAGATGGGCGGACAGGGGAGCTCATTCGGTCTGGGACTGATCGGCCAGTGGACCATCTGGGCGAGAGACCTTGTTCTCGACCGGTTCGAAGAGATCTCCGGCGGACGTATCTACCATATGCACATGCCTCCCGGAGGAGTCAGAAGCCTCCTTCCCTCAGGTTTTGTCGGCAGAATGAATGAAACGCTCGATGAAATAAGCGCCGTTATGGAGGAAGTGGAAAGAGTTCTCTTCCACAACTCGGTTTTCAAAAAGAGAGCCATCGGCCTCGGATACATCGATCCCAAATGGGTCGATGAATACGGTATAACAGGCCCCAATGCCAGGGCCGCCGGTGTGGCGAAGGACGTGAGAAAGGACAATCCCTACCTCATGTACGACAGGCTCGACTTCGACGTTCACCTGGAATACGACTCCGATGTTTTTGCCAGAACGAAAGTTCGTTACAAAGACATTCTGACAACCATCGATCTGATCCGCCAGATACTCCCTCAGGTTCCGACCAAAGGGGAATTCATGGCTGAAGTTCCCAACGTTCTCCACTGGAAGATTCCCTATGGGGAGACTTACAAAAGAGCCGAGTGTACCAGAGGCGAGTACGGTTACTACACCGTAACCGACGGAAGCGGATACCCGAGACGGATCAACGTCCGCGGTCCCTCCTACACCCATGCGGTAACGCTGATGGAGAAAATGGCAATCAATCTTAATATCGCGGATACGGCGGGCGTCATGTCGTCGCTCCACACCTATCCGCCTGAAGTAGAGAGGTAGGCATGAGTTTAAAAGATGTTTTAATGCCCTTTACCGCCTGGGGTAACCTGTTCAAAACACCGGTTACCATCAAGGACTCGCGAAATGTGGAAGCGGCTCCGCGGTACAGAGGTTTCCATATGAACGATGCCGATAAATGTATCGGCTGCGGAACCTGCGAGGAGATCTGCCAGAATGCCGCCATAGACCTGGTTGAAGTAGCCGGTTATGAAGCGAAAGACGGCGATTCGGGTCTCCGCCCCATGATCGATTACGGGCGCTGCTGCTGGTGCGCTCTCTGCGTCGATGTCTGTACGACTCAGTCGCTCAGGCTGACTAACGAGTACAAATGGATTTCTTCCGATCCCGAAGACTTCCGCTTTGTCCCCGGTGTGGATGAAAAGCACTGGAACAACAGAACAGAAGGCTACACGAAAATGGAAGGTTACGACCTGTACAGCACTAATAGAGTGGAAATGGGCGAGCTCCATGCGGAAGAAAGAGACAAATCCTTTGTGGAAATGATCAAGGGTTATTCTCTCGAACAGGCTCAGAAGGAAGCGGACCGCTGCGTGGCCTGCGGAATCTGTACAGCCACATGTCCCGCTCATATGGGTATTCCCGCATATATCGAGGCGGTGAGAAATGACGACATGGAAGAGGGCTTGCGGATTCTATACGAAACCAACCCGCTGCCTGAAATCTGCGGACGAATCTGTACACATAAGTGCGAGACGGTCTGTTCGGTGGGTCACAAGGGCGATGCCCTGTCTATCCGCTGGCTGAAACGGTATATCGCCGATCAGGTTCCTGCCGAACGGTACAAGGAGATCCTGGGAACCGATCAAATCGTGAAAAACGGTAAAAAGGTCGCTATCGTCGGCGCCGGTCCCGCCGGTCTTTCGGCAGCCCACTACCTGGCTCTGATGGGCTATGAAGTGAAAATCTTCGAAGTTCAGGAGGCGCCGGGAGGGATGACCCGATACGGGATCCCCGAATACAGGCTCCCCTACGAAATGATCGACAAAGATGTGGATTACATCAAATCGCTCGGAGTGGAATTTCAGTTCGGCACCAGAGTCGGCGTCGATGTACCCCTGGAAACTCTTGAAAAAGAGTTCGATGCGGTATTTGCCGGAACCGGTCTCCACCTGGGAAGAAGCACGAGAGTGCCCGGTTCGGACCACAAACGGGTCTACCAGGCCATCGATCTGCTCAGAGATGTTTCCTATGGCAAAGAGATCGATCTGGCTGAAAAAATTGTCGTTGTCGGTGGTGGAAACGTGGCTATGGACATCACCAGAACTATTGCCAGACTCCAGAATAAGAAGTTCGGTAAAGTGGATGTGACAGCGACCTGTCTGGAAGCGGAAGGCTCCATGCCTGCCGATGATGAGGAAGTCATCGAGGCGCGTGAAGAAAAGGCAACTATCGATCCCGGCTGGGGTCCTCAGGAGATCATTGTCGAAAACGGCGAGATCAAGGGACTGAAAGTGGCCAAATGTCTGAGAATCTTCGATGACGAAGGCCGGTTCAACCCTTCTATGGACATGGAGAACCAGAAAGTTTTCGAAGCGGAAATGATCGTCGAGTCAATCGGTCAGGGAATGGATATCAGTTATACTGATAACATTAAGGAAAAATTGACATTCGGTCCGAGAGGACGGATTCAGGTGAGCCCGGACTTCCAGTCCGATATCCCCTGGCTCTTCGTCGGCGGAGATATAATCGAAGGTCCCGACGTTATTCACGGGATAGCCAACGGCCATAAAGCGGCCAAAGGCATCGATAAGTTTCTGAAAGATAAATGATGATTGGGGCGGTCTTCGGACCGCCTTTTTTATCAGATCAGGAATGGCTTTCCCAGCTGATTAAATTGTCAAGGACTCTCTGCAAATAAGTCTCGAATGACTCGACTTCCTCATTAGAAAACCCATCGTACCAGATTCCAGTCATATCTTCTGACACTCTGGTAAAAAGTTTCTGAAAATCTCTATCCTTTCCAGTACGTTGAATGCGGATCTTCCTACGGTCAGAGGGATCGGAAACACGCCTGATAAATCCCGTAGTTTCAAGTTTGTCCAGCATGGCGGTTAATGTCGACTTGGTCAGCATGCTCTTTTTTGCCAGATCGGTAATTGGAATATCATCTTGCTCCCAGAGAACAAAAAGGATCCGTCCCTGAGCTCCATTTAGCTCGTCAAATCGGGAATCCTTTAGTAGGCGGTTGAAAATTCTACCGCTTAACTGATGCACTTTGGAAAGAAGGATTCCCCCTTTTCTCAGTTTTTTCATATATTCTCATAATGGAACTGATGTTCACCAGTCCAACCATCAATTTTTATCGGAACAAGTTTTATTAATTTATATTCGGGATCGTCGATACCTTTCCAGAAATAATCGAATTTATCAGCCCAGAACTTTTTCCTGCTCTCTTTGTCATCGAGTATTACAACGTCACAGAGCATTGAAACACCGAACCACTCGGGAGATTTGTGAAAATAAACTGAAGCTTTATCATTTTTCTCCAGATCCCGGTATTTTCCCGAAGACTTAAAAGTGGACATATAAAGATCAAAGCAGTTCTCCATTCCGGCAAATTTATCGACCAGCTCGGGATAGTTGACGGGATATCTAAGATTTTCTACCGCTCTAATTCCAGGATTACCATTCGCATCAACGGTCGCCAAATAGAAAACGAAACATTCTTTATAGAGTTCTTTTATTTTTTCTAAAATTTCCTTTTTTTCCATATTATCCTCCTGATTTTAGTACTATATAGTATAATACGACATAATATATTAAAATTCGATAATTTTTTATAATTCAAATAAAAGATTTGTGTCCCGCAATTCATCGTAGTAATCTTTAACAAAGGAGTGAATATGGCAGGACTAGCGCATATAGGAGTTGGATTCGCACTGACCCTGGCAGCCCCGGAAGCGCCGGCTGCAGCTATCGTAATAAGCGCGGAAGTACTTGATCTTCTATGCATCCCCGCTGCGTTTTTTAAAGACCGAGGATCTCTCATTTTCAAAGCGACTCACAGTCTCGCTGGTTCTCTCATCTGGACGGCAATAGCCATGGGAATCACTGCGGTCCTGAAGGCAGATCTGCGGACCGTACTTGTCATTGGAATAGCAGTCTTCAGCCATTGGATCCTCGATTTTATAACTCATCCCATGGGCGCCGTAATGGGTGAAAAGCCGAGAAAGCCACAGCCGCCCGATCTCCCCCTCACCTTCTCGGACAATTCGAAACTGGTCGGCCTGGGGTTATACAACAATTCTGTTGTCCTGTCCTATATCGTTGATCTTGGGGTGACTCTGATCGGAATCGGGCTTTTTGTTTACTATTTTTTTAACTGACTCCCTGGTTGACTGGTTCAAATCTTCCTAATCTCTCTCTACTTTGCCACTAATGGATCGGAAAGGGTCTCAGCGGGTTATTAAAGCTGATTCCGGATCGCCCTTCTTAACTCCGATAAGCAGGAGCCAGCAAGCGAGAGATACTTCAGCGATAAAACTGATTAAAAAGCTGGGATATGAGATCAGATTACAGAACGGGAAAACGAGCTCCTGACTGAGATATAGAAGAAGCCCGACAGCATCGGCAAATAAAAAAACGCCAAATATCCGGGGAATGAAATCTGATTTATAGATCAGGTATCCCAGAGGCAGGAGCCAGAGACTATAGGGGATCTGCGCAATTGCAGCGCCGGTTTTTCTCGAATTGATGAACACCATCGCCTGAGCCTTTAATTCCTCCGGAGTGAATACCTCCGAATAGGCTCCCGATAACAAATCGGCAGCTGAGAAGAGATGGGAAAGACTGATACACCAGATGACAAATCCAGCCAGATTCAGAAGAAACAACAAGAGAGCTGCTTCTCTATTGATCTTACTCAATAAAACATTCAAAGCCCATGCGGCAATGAGAAAAAGAACACCGGAAAACAGTGCGACAAGGATCCCCGCCCTGAATGCTGTCCCGTGCCCGATAAGATATTCCACGGTTTCCCCGGCTTCTTCAAAGACAAAATGTCCCATGGCTTCGGAAATAATTGAAGCTGAAATATAGAGCAGATAAAACAATCCGGCGATCCGTGCGGTTTTTTTGCCGGATGAAACAGTATCCATTTCTCTCCTCCTTATGTTACACTATAGAGTGTAACTAACCATTAATTACACCCGAAAGTGTAATTAATCAAGGATATTAATCTTGGAAATGAATAAAGAACGAAAAAAACGCGATACAAGCCGGAAGCACAAGCTAATTCTGGATAGCGCCATCGATCTATTCGGCCAAAAAGGTTATGAAGCTGTCAGCATGGACGAGATTGCCGAAACGGCCCATGTGTCAAAAAGAACCGTATACAACCATTTCCAGAGTAAGGAAAAGCTGTTTCAGGAAATTGTCGAAATCTTTGTGGCTCAGAGCGATTTAAAAAAGCCCCTCGATTATTCTCCCTCCATACCAATCAGAGAGCAACTGGAATCATTTGTCCGGGCGGCCATGCATATGATTGACGATCCCCGGCGCAGAAGCCTGTCAAAACTGCTGACTTCTGTTTTTATTATGGATCCCCTCTTCTGCAGACAAACCTACAGCGCGTACTCACCTCATAAGGCTTTGATTAACTGGCTGAAAGATGCCGGCGCAGATGGCAGAATCCGATGCGCATCTCCTGAGCTTGCGGCAAAAGTGTTCTACGGCCTTGTTGAGGGATGCATCACATGGAATGCCCTCATGTCAGAGGGCATCAGCCTGGCGGATATCGATCCAGTCATAGATGAATTGATAGAAGTGTTTTTATCCCGCTATGGAGCAGATTCTCTGAAATAATCAGGGGCATTTGAAAAACTGATTCAAATCCCTGACCGGTTCCCGGGTTTCGTAAAATTTTGTAACTTTCTCATAAAAAAACAAACCTTTTTCCCCCTTCACTTCATAAGGGAATGATAATGTGAAAATTTCAAACAAAAGTCGATAAATTTCCTCATGTACTTCTCAATCCGGTGAATCTAATATGGTGAAAAGGCAATGCAGCGTTGCAAATTCAAAAAAAAATTGTTTCAAAAAGTGAATAAACAGCGGGTTCATTACCCGTACGCGGCTGAAACAATCATTTGATTTCATTTACGTTATTTTTGTTCCCAAAGGAGGGTTACATGAAGAAAATCTTATGTGTACTGGCAGTTTTAATCGCAATCGGCCCCTTTGTTCTTTCAGCTTCCGGCACCCAGGAATCCGGTCTGATCAAAGTGGGTATTGTAAACCTGCCCCCCGAAGAATCAGGTTACAGACAGGCCAATGTCGAAGCAATGAACACTGTTTTCTCGGAAGCGAACGGCTATGACGCGAAACAGACCAATACCGGTGATAACAGCGAACAGATCGCAGCGGCAAAAGGCTACATCAGAGATGGAGTTGATTACCTCCTGATATCAGCAGCGAATTCATCCGGTTGGGACGATACGTTAAAGTCTGCAAAAGATGCAGGCATCAAAGTCATTCTCTTTGACCGTGCCATAGATACGGCTGCTTCCAACTACCAGGCAGCTCTTCTCTCTGATATGGCTTATGAAGGCAATACAGCAGTTGAATGGGTTCTGGGACTGGATCTGGACGAAATTAATCTGATTCTCATTCGCGGCCAGATGGGCTCTGCAGCAGAAATCGGCCGAAGCGCCGCTGTTCTCAAAGCTGAAAAAGAGGGAAAACTCAATATAGTAGCCGACGGAACAGGCGGTGACAGCTGGAGTCTTGAAGAAGCCAGGAAAGTTGTGGAAGCCGCCATTGCGGCCGGAAAAGATTTCAACGTCATCTACGCGGAAAACGACGGTATGGCCCAGGGCGCTGTTCAGGCTCTCGAAGCAGCCGGAATCAGCCACGGAAAAAACGGCAAGGTCAAGATAATCGGTTTCGACTTTAACCGCTTTGCTCTCCGGAACGTACAGGCCGGATACTGGGACGCGGACATGCAGTGCAATCCCCGTCAGGCTGCCGAGATTTCAAGATGGATACAGAGCGGAAACCTTCCCAGCGGAATCGTTTATCAGGAAGAACTGCTCTTTACAACTGACACCATTACCGATGCTGACATCGAGAATTGGGGAATCAATGCCGATCCCGGAAAAGGTGTTGTAACCAGATAATCAGGAATCAGTAAATAATCAATATTATTTTTAATCGGTCCGGTACGGTTTCGGAGAAGTTCGGAAACCGCTCGGGCCGATTTATTCGGAATCACATTAGGAGATCGTTGATTGATGTCAGAAATCATACTCGAAATGAAAGCTGTCAGCAAAACCTTTCCAGGTGTAAAAGCTCTCGACAACGTAGACTTCATGCTTCGGAAAGGCGAGATTCATGCCCTTATGGGCGAAAACGGCGCGGGAAAGTCCACACTGGTAAAAGTCATTACCGGGGTATACGAAAAGGATTCGGGCTTCATAGATCTGGACGGACGCTCCATCCACTTCAGGTCTCCTCAGGAAGCGCAGAACTCCGGGATAGGCACGGTCTATCAGGAAATCACTCTTTGCCCCAACCTGACCGTGGCAGAGAATCTGTTTACGGGGCGGGGCCGCAGCCCCTTTATTCAATGGAAAAAAATGAACGATAAAGCCGCGCGGCTGCTCGACTCGCTGGGAATTCCGGCCAGTCCCGTTCAGGAACTGACCAGCTGCTCCCTTGCAGTTCAGCAGATGATAGCCATTGCGCGAGCCGTCGATATGGATTGCAAGATCCTCATTCTTGATGAGCCGACTTCGTCACTTGACGAAGATGAGGTAAAAAAACTCTTCCATCTTATGGGCGAACTGAAAGCCCGGGGCGTGGGGATCATCTTTATAACCCATTTTCTCGAGCAGGTTTACGAAATCAGCGACAGAATTACGGTTCTCCGCAATGGCAAGCAGATCGGTGAATATGAAACATCGTCTCTCCCCCAGATCGAACTTATCTCTAAGATGATGGGTAAGGATCTGGATGATGTCACAAAGATAAAAAATCAGGATACGGTGAAAAAGGATGAAAGCGAACCGGTATTTGAAAGCACGGCCCTTTCAAGCGACGCCGGTGTCAGACCCTTCGATTTCACTATCCGCAAAGGCGAAGTGAACGGGTTCGCCGGACTTCTCGGCTCGGGACGGAGCGAAAGTGCCCGCGCGATCTTTGCCGCGGACAAGGTTACGGGCGGAAAAGTGAGAATGAACGGCAGAGCCGTGAAAATCAGAACGCCTCTGGATGCTATGAGAAAGGGAATCGGTTACCTGCCGGAGGATCGTAAAGGAGACGGCATCATCGCCGATCTCTCAGTTCGGGACAACATTATTCTGGCTCTTCAGGTTCTGAAAGGCTTCTTCAAACCTTTTACGCGGGGACAGGCCGAAGAGTTTGCCAATGAGTTTATAAAAAAACTGAATATAAAGACCCCGACTGCCGACACGCCGATCAGATCTCTTTCGGGCGGCAACCAGCAGAAAGTCATTCTGGCCCGTTGGCTCCTTACCCATCCCGAATACCTGATTCTCGATGAACCGACGAGGGGAATCGATATCGGAACCAAGGTGGAAATTCAGAAGCTGGTACTCCAGCTGGCCGGAGAAGGAATGAGTTTGACTTTCATCTCTTCGGAAATCGAAGAAATGCTCCGAACCTGCTCCAGAATGATAATTATGAAAGACCGGGAAATAGTCGGAGAACTCAGCGGAGCGGATCTGACGGAAAACGATGTCATGAATGTCATAGCTCAGGGAGGTAAATGAAAATGCTCAAAATGAAATCGAACCTGTCTCATCTTTTCCTCCCCCTTTCGGTTATGGTATTGCTTATTATCATTAATCTGATAAAAGGGGCCGACTACTTCACCATAACCGTCGTCAATGGCGCCTTATACGGAAATATCCCGAATATCCTCTTTGGAGCTTCGGAACTTGTTATCCTGTCCATTGGCATGACACTGATCACAGCGGCCTCTCAGGGCCAGGACATAAGCATAGGCGTCAGCGCCACTATCACGTCTGCCGTTTTCGTATGGTTCGTTCTCCAGGCCGGAGAAGTCACGGTTCTGACCATTCTGGGAGGTTTTCTCCTGAGCTGCGCCGCAGGCCTGGCAACAGGGGCGTTCAACGGAACTCTGGTCTCCATATTCAAAGTTCAGCCCATGGTCGCCTCACTCATCCTCTTTACGGGAGGCCGATCAATCGCTTTTATGATCGACGGGAAATTGTCCCCCATTCTGGCCAACGAAATATCGAATCAGATCGGGACCGTCATTCCCGGCGTGCCTATACAGACGCCGATTATCCTGACGGCGGTTTTCATCATCATAGTAGCCCTGGTCCTTAAGACAACCAACCTCAGGCTCTATGTGGAATCGGTGGGAATAAACCGGAGCGCGGCGCGTCTGAACGGAATCAATCCCAAAAAGATTATTTTCCTGACCTTTCTGATCATGGGAGTGTGCACGGCCGTCGCCGGTTTCATCGCCGTCAACAAAGCGGGTCGCCATGACAGCGTGAATCTGCTCAAGCTGATCATGATGGATGCCATACTCGCTGTAGCCATAGGCGGGAACTCTCTCATCGGAGGAAAGTTCAGCATCACCGGTTCCATAATCGGAGCCTACACCATTGAGATGCTGAACCGGACCCTTCTGAGGCTGGAAATCGAGCCGGCTATGATTAAGGTATTCAAAGCCGTTTTCATTATCATTCTCATGGTAATCGCTTCTCCGGTTGTCAGGGCCTTTGCAAAGAAAACCCTTGAAAAAGTGCGAAGCGGGGCTTTCATTGGAAACATTTTTAAAATTTCCGGCGCGGTAAAACCGGCCGCAGAGAAGGAGGATTAGGATGGCATCACTGAAGGCAATCAAAGCGAAAACAAGACTATCGAATTCCAATCTTCTGTTTCTCATAGCGGCTGTCATATTCGTGCTCATGTATATCTTTGCCATAATCACTTTTCCCCGAAGCTTTATGCAGTTTCAGACTTTTTTTGACCTCTTTAACCTGAACGCACCGCTCATTATCATGACTCTCGGATTGAGCATCGTCATGATAGGAGGGGGCATCGATATCTCCATAGGCGCCGTTTGCGGTCTGGTAACCATGGCCTGCGCCGTTCTTCTGGAATCGCAAGCGGGGAGCATCGGAGGGGCTGTCTTTCTCGCCCTCGCCATTGGTATCGCATTCGGCCTCCTCCAGGGATACCTTATTGCCTACCTTGAGATACAGCCCTTTATTATAACTCTCTCGGGATTGTTTCTGGCTCAGGGCTTGCTGACAACTCTGCACAAGGATCCGATCAATGTAACAAGACCCGATTTTGTTGCACTGAGAGATTTTGATATGGTGATTTCCTGGCTCGGCACGAGAAACAGACTGGGCGTTTTCATACCCTCGGAGATAAAACCCGGCGTCATAGTCGTCGTGGTACTCCTCCTGCTGCTGGCCGCACTTATGAAATGGTCCCGCTTCGGACGCAACGTCTACGCTGTGGGAGGAAACAGCCACAGCGCCATGATGCTCGGCATCAATGTGAAGAAGACCATATTCTTCACCTATGTGATCTGCGGATTGACCGCAGGAATCGCGGGGTTCGTGTACATCATGACGACAGGAGCGGGCAATGTGGGGAATGCCTCGGGAGCGGAGATGAAGGCCATTGCTTCGGCTATAATCGGCGGTACTCTGCTTAACGGCGGGGTCGGAAACCTGCTCGGCGCTCCTATTGGAACGCTGACCCTTCTGATCATTAACGAGCTGATCCGGGCAGCCGGTGTCCAATCGAACTACCAGGCGATTATAAGCGGCCTGCTGCTCTATTTATTCATTGTATTGCAGAGCGTCGTTATGTCGCTCCGCGACAGGAAAAATATCACAATGGTTCTGCCCTCATGGTTGAAGTCCGGGTTTCATCCCCGGGTCAGGCAAAGGGAATAAACCCTTGAATCCATCCCGGCACTTTCGCATTGCCGACTCTGTCCGGGATGGTTTCTGCCTGTTCTTAAAAGTCTCTCATTCAGGTAAAGTCTGAAATTGAGGAACCCTTTCGAGATTCTCATCCCAGTTGGCTTTTTCCTCCAGATATATATGTCCCGTTGGTTTGATATCTACATCGGAATCCAGACTTCCGGCAGGAACGACCACAAGCTTGTTTTCCATTTGAAGATTCGGAAGTGCGGAGCCGCAGTTCGGACAGAAACTTTTTATGTGGCCGGAATTTTCATAATCGAATGTCTTTACTTCCTTTTCACCTTTCAACCATTTCAGCTCTGCCCGGGAGGAAAAGAGGTTCGCCCCATGAGCTGAACCGGTATCTTTACGACAGGACTTACAATGACAGAAGAAAAAGCTTTCAAAAGTCCCATGAATTTCAAATTTAATGTTTCCGCAGAGGCATGATCCTGAATACTTCATATACAAATCCTTATTTTTCATCATCCAGAACAGATCCTGTCATTCTTCAATTGAACTGCTATATTACAGAAACGGTTATTATGTACCACGATCTCTATCATAAACTGTAATAAAATATATGATAATATTTCCATAAGAAGAATTAAAATATAACTCTCCCATATTGAGTTGATTTATACTTTTAAATCGGGGCGGCACAGTGTTATAATCATCGGGAAATCAATAAACCAAAAAGGGGAACCAATTATGCCCATATTGAAAAATAAAGATATGAAAAAGATCGAATTGAATATGGAAGGAATCAAAAACGCGGTGAAACAGACGGCCATATCTCCCGCCCAGGGATGGGACGGTCATGTCATGAGAATATTTACTTTGGGAAAAGAAGGATATACGCCTAAGCACGAGCACTCCTGGCCTCATATTAACTATATCATCAAAGGAGAGGGAACACTCTTTATCGATGGTGAAGAAAGACCTGTTGAAGCAGGAGACACGGCTTTTGTGCCCGGCGGAGAGATGCACCAGTTCCGCAATACCGGTAATGAAGATTTCTCCTTTATCTGCATCGTTCCCGAAGAAGGCGATAAGTAAAACCGGGCGGGATGACGCCTTCCCTTCCGGAAGGCGTATCCGGTCGTTTTCACTCTTTTTCCCGAAAGTGATTTTCAGTACTCAGCTTTGTGCATATGCATGAACATTGACAGAGAGCTGACATCCTGTTATCTATAAAACATGAAAAAAATAATTTTCTCCTTTCTCTTCTTTCTTTCTTCTTTTATAACACTCCATGCCCATCCGCATATGGCGATCTATTACAGCTGCGATTTTCATTTTGAAGAGGGCGAGCTGAATGGAGCCTGGATAAACTTTGCATTCGACAGGTTTTTTTCTGTAGATATCACCAGCACCTATGATATGGACAGTGACGGCAATTTCAATAAGGAAGAAGCAAAAGAAATCTACAATCATGCCTTTATAAATCTGGAAAATTATGGTTTTTTTATCAGTATCCGCGATGATGACGGCAGAACATCGCCGGACAAAGTTTCAGATTTTCATCCCTACCTTGATGATGAAGAGATGCTCAACTACCGTTTCTATATAACATTGAAAGAAAACACCAAGCGGGAATTCTACCTGTCCGTTTACGATCCCACTTTCTTCTGCGCCACATACATGGTTGAGGAAGCGCCGGTTTCGGTTAATTCAGATTTACCGGTTCAGAGTTCCTATACCATAGAGGAAAACACCAATTATCCGGTTTACTACGATCCACTGGCTCCCGCATCGGACACGAGATCCTATGATGAATGGCGTCCCGGACTGAACACCTACTTTCCAGAGGAAATCCACTTTGTGTATTAATTCATTTCACAGATTTTTTCTCCTTCTTTTTCTCCTGGCACTTCCTGTTTTTTCCCTGACCGCCAATCCCTTTCTGGGCAGTTCGGAAAAAGAACAACCTGCCGTCCGGCCACCTTCTTCAGGAGGTTTCATGGTAGAGACTCAACTGAAATTCAGAGAAATTCTCGCTGATAGATTGGAAGGTCTTGAGGAGGGGTCCAATCCGGCACTTTTCTTCTCTCTGCTGGGTGCAGCTTTTCTCTACGGGATTCTTCACGCTGCAGGGCCGGGACACCGCAAAACAATAATTTTTTCCCTGCTGCTCTCCCGAAAAACCAAATGGTACGAACCGCTCGCCGCTTCATTCCTGTCGGTGGGCATCCACGGCGGAACGGCTGTCCTCCTGATACTTTTTTTCCAGTTGATATTCCGAAGCATCCGGTCAACAGAAGTTCAGAATGTCAGTTCATGGCTGGAAGGGATCAGCTACACACTGCTAATGATTCTGGCTCTGTGGTTTCTCTTACGGCGCCACAAGCATCATCATGACAGAGAGGCAAACAGCAATATCTACGGGACTCTTGCCGCTTCCAGTTTCTTTCCCTGTCCCGGCGTCATCATGATAATGACCTTTTCCACAGCTCTCGGCATCATGAAAACCGGGATTCTGGCAGTTATCAGTTTATCTGCGGGAATGGGCGTGACCATTTCCCTGGCGGCTTATCTGGCTTATTTCGGAAGGGAAAGCCTATTTTTACTCCTTAAGCAAAAAGAGCATATTGTGGAGAGGACAACTCTGCTACTGGAAAAAGGGAGCTATCTCTTCCTGTTTCTCTTCAGCCTCTGGATGGCATATCCTTTTTTCCGTACCATTATCCCCATATAAAACCTACTGTTCCAAAGGTAGAGAAAAGCAGAACTCCGCCCCCTGCCCCGGTTCCGATTCGACCCAGATCCGGCCTTTATGCATAAGAACTATTTTCCGGCAGATAGCCAGTCCCAGTCCTGTCGAGGTCTCTCCTCCTGTCGGTTTGGCGGAAAGTTTCTGAAATTCCAGAAATGCATGTTCTTTATCATACCGGCTCATTCCGGGTCCGTTATCCCAGACCCTGAACACGACACGCCCTTTTTTGTTTTTCAGATTGATGATGATCTCGCCTCCGGGCTGAGTGAATTTGACGGCATTGCTGATCAGGTTATCGATAACCTGGGATATCCTGTCCCTGTCAAAACTGACAGCGGGGAGCTCTTCAGATTTCATTTTCAGAGAGATCCCTTTTTTCTCAGCCGATACGAAGAAGATCGATTCCAACCTCTCTTCAACCAGTTCTGAGAGAGAGTTTTCCCGGAGAACCAGTTTCCCCTGCCCTTTTTCAAGACTGGTTATATTCAGAAGGTCATTGAGAAATGACATCATCTTACCTGAAGCCCGGGAGATGACCGTCAGAGCTTTTGAAATATGATCGGTCAAATCATCGCGCGATTTTTCAAGAAGCCTGTTACAGATCATCTCAATATTTGCGAGAGGAACTCTTATATCGTGAGCCACCATACCGATAAGATTATTTTTCTGCTCATTGAGGTTATTCACTTTTGTAAAAGCTTCCAGCAGTTCTGCCTGCGTAATAATCCTGCAATAGAACTCTTCCGGAGAATAGGGCTTGCTGATAAAATCATTGGCTCCGGATTTGAGGAAAGTGGCCGATGAGGCTTTTGTCGAAGGGTGAGAGAGACCGATTATGGAGAGACGCTCCTTGTTGTATTGTTCCCGGAGGATTTTTACCAGTTCATAGCCGTTCATATGAGGCATTTCGAAATCACAGATAACAATTCTGATATCGGGATTCGATTCGATCAACCCGAGAGCTTCCATTCCGTCTCCCGCTTCCATTACGGAAAACTTTGTCCGCTCCAGTATATACCGGCTGATCTTCCTCGCCGATGGAGAATCATCAACTATGAGAACTTTGATTTCCCTGTTGAGCTCCATTCTCCTCACCGCATAGAAAAGATCGTCATAACTCTGTTTGCGGTTTTTTGAGATAAACTCGAGTATATTTTTTTTCTGAAGCGTTTCCCTTAATTCGGCCGTATATTCACGGTCGGAAAATAAGATGACCGGTATTGCGCGGGAAGAAATGAGGCTGATTGTACTCTGCCAGTTTTCGTTTCCGGGATCCATATCAACTATGGCAGCAAAGTACTCACCTTTCATGATTTCCATGGCAGCTTCATTATAATTGATGCATAAAACAGCCTTAAAATCGCCTTGTTCCAATGTCTGCTGAATCTGTTGGGAAACTGATTTATTGTTTTCAATTATCAGAATGCGGTCCATTAATTAAATGATAAACATCTCTATAAAACATTTCAAATGAACAAATCGCTTTAAACACTTGACAATTCATATTGCAGCCAGTATATTGTGCATATGCACATTTGTAATAAAATACTATCGGAGGTAATGATATGAGAGGAAACAGAAAAGGTCCCGAAAACTTAGGACCGAAAACAGGAAGAGGACTGGGATTCTGCAACGGAAACGACAGACCCGGCTTTGAAAGCGATGAAGCTCCCATGGGTATGAGACGGGGCGGAGGATACGGCAGAGGAGCCGGATTCGGCCGCGGCAGAGGCCCGGGAAGAGGCATGAGACAGGGTTTCGGCAGAGGATATTATGAAACCGGCGGCTTCGACAGCACAGTACAGCAGAATATCCTTGATCGTCTGGAAAAGATTGAAAAACTACTGGACAAAGGAGACAGTGCAAAATCATGAAGGGAAATGGCAAAGGACCTGAAAACAAAGGTCCCGGAACAGGACGCAAAATGGGGTTCTGTTACGGATGGGGTAAACCGGGATATGAAAATGACAAAATTCCCGGAGCACCATCGCGCCTGGCCGGTCACTTTGATTACGGGAACAGAAAAAAAAATCCACAAGCCAAGTGAACTTATGAATTAACAGAACGGGCAAAATGCTCTAATATGAAAAACATGCTGTATTCACGGCATGTTTTTCATGAATGCAAGGGAGTATTTAATGCCCAGAAGATTTAAACATAGAAATTGCCGGCACCTTGACGGTGACAGAAATTTCAAACCATCAGGAATACCTTCCAGAGAACTGGAAAAAGTGGAAATGAAACTCGATGAATTCGAAGCGCTCCGACTCTGTGATTACGACGGGCTGAGCCAGATCGAAGCCGGGGAAGCCATGGGAGTCTCACGGGGAACAGTACAGAGGCTTCTCCTTTCGGGACGCAAAAAAATTGTCGATGTCCTGCTCCACTCCAAAGAACTGGTTGTTCACAATAAAGTGATAAATCACGAAGCGGACACCGGTCAGTCTTGACTTCCATCCTCCGGAAAGGTATATATTGTGCATATGCACTTTTAAAACAGGACCGGAGGAACACAATGAATATAGCCTTCTGCAGCACCGGCTGCGATTTGAACTCATCAGTCGATGAAAGGTTCGGCAGAACCACTAACTTTTTAATTTACAAAACAGAAACAGGTGAAACAACCTGTATTGAAAACAGGGCGAGAACGGCCAAAGGCGGAGCGGGAGCTCTTGCTGTACAGCAACTGGTCGACAATAACGTCTCGGTCATTATAGCTCCCGAAGTGGGCCCTCAGGCCATGGATGCCCTGAAAAAATTCAATATTACAGCCTATAACCAGCAAGGGGCATCTACAGTCAAAGAAGCTTTGGATTTATGGAAAGAAGAAAAGCTCTCTCTGATTGAAGAACCGGGCAACAAAGGACTCCACAAGGCGTAAAGAATGAAAATAACTATTCTGAGCGGAAAAGGAGGAACGGGAAAAACAACCGTTTCCAATAATCTTGCCGTCCTGGTCAAGGAATCATTTCTTATTGACTGCGATGTGGAAGAACCGAACAGCCATATCTTCATGGCTCCTGAAATTACAGAAGAGGAAGAAATCCGGACCGGGTATCCCGTTGTAGATGAAGACAAATGTATTCACTGCCGAAAGTGTGCCGATTTCTGTCATTACAACGCAATTATTGCCGGAGCCGCGGCGACTATGCCGCTCAAGGATCTTTGCCATGACTGCGGTGGGTGTCAGCTGGTCTGTCCTGCCGGCGCGATCTCTTATGAAAAGAAGGGAATCGGCACGATATTCTCGGGAACCAGTCGTTTCGGATCACGATTTTTGTACGGTCAGCTTTATACCGGAGAATTATCCGGGGTTAAAATCATTAACAGACTGAATGAAAAAATGAGCCACAGCGACCTTGTTCTTGTCGATTCGCCGCCGGGAACCTCCTGCTCCACCGTCGCAGCCCTGGAAGGAAGCGATTACGCGGTTATCGTTACAGAACCGACACCATTCGGCGTCAGCGATATGAAGATGGTTGTCGAGATGTTGAAGGAAATGAATATTCCCTTCTCTGTGGTGGTCAACAAAGCAGGTCTCGGCGATAACGAAGTCTATGAATACTGCAGTGAAGAGAATCTCACCATTACCGGGGAAATTCCCTTTGAACGAATTGTAGCGGAAGCCTACGCATCGGGAAAGCTCGCTGTGGAAATCAGCGAAGAACACAAAAGCCTATACAGAAATTTATGGCTGAATATTCAAAAAGAAGCGGAGAGAAGCCATGAAAGTTAAGGAAATTGTTGTCATATCCGGCAAGGGCGGCACAGGAAAGACAACCTTTACAGCATCACTCGCTCCCTTCCTGAAAGATGTCGTCATTGCCGACTGCGATGTTGATGCGCCGGATCTTCATATACTCCTGAATCCCCGAATCGAAGAGGAATCCATATTTTCCGGTTCCGCCAAAGCCCGGATCGATGAAGATCTCTGTACCCGTTGCAATCTCTGCGCAGAACACTGCCGGTTCGGAGCCATAGACAAGACACCCCGTATCAACCCCATGAAGTGCGAGGGCTGCGGAGTCTGCGAATACATCTGTCCCGCCGATGCGATTACCCTCAAAGACGTGACAACCGGAAAGGTTTACAAAGGGATAACCGAATACGGACCCATGGTTCATGCCCGGCTCGTCCCCGGTGAGGAAACTTCAGGCAAACTGGTTTCCCGGGTGAGAAATGAAGCAAAAAAAAGAGCAGAATCGGAAGAGAAGCCGTATGTGCTTATCGACGGATCTCCCGGAATCGGCTGCAATGTCATATCCTCTATAACGGGGGCATCGACTGTCGTCATCGTAACAGAACCCACTCTGTCGGGACTGCACGACCTGAAGAGGGTTCTTGAAGTTGCTGCACGATTCTCCGGCAAGGCATACGTTGTAATAAATAAATACGATCTCTCCCGGGAGATGTCTGAAAAAATAGAGATCGAAGCGGAAAAGAGCGGGGCTCCCGTCCTGATGAAATTGCCCTTCGATAAAAAAATCGTTCAGGCCGTTACGGGAAAAAAAATCCCCTCCCTGGCAGAGGAAGAACTTTTCCTATCAGCCGGTTGGAAGAATCTTCTGAAGACTTTGACAGCTGAATAGAGTTGACTCTGTAACTTACAGAAGGTATATTGCATATGCACAGTTTTGAAAAATATCAGAGGTTAAATAATGAGTGATTATGACATGAGAGTGGCTTTCCCTACCAATGACAGAGCCAGCGTGGAAGAGCATTTCGGACATGCGAAAGAATTCGCTTTTGCCAACGTAAAAGACGGACAGGTGGTATCAACAGAATATCTGACTCCCCCGCCGCACGCCCCCGGCGTGATTCCCGCATTTGTCGGAGATAATGGCGCGACAGCCATTATTACCGGAGGAATGGGCGGAATGGCTATCAACCTCTTCAAGCAGAGAGGCGTGGAAGTGATTCTCGGAGCAAAAGGCTCCATAGATGAGACTCTTGCAACCTATATCAGCGGTAACCTGGATTCGACCGGTTCCGCCTGCGAACACGATCATCATCATTAATTGATATCCAAAGGGGCTGAAGCAACAGCCCCTTTTTCTGTAAATTTTCTCAACATAAGTAAACTGGATTTACTTTTTCAGTTTACATAGTTTACTTTTCATTTTATCCTCTAATTATGGAAGCAATAACCGAAGAACAGATAAGCGAAGCCGCTTTCCGGGCTTTCCTTAAAAGAGGATTAAACTTTACGACTGACGATCTTGCGGATGAGCTCGGAATAAGCAAAAGGACCCTGTACAAAAGGATTTCTTCCAAGAACGAAGTCATACGTCTCCTCATCGATAAAGAACGGAACAGAATCAAAGAGATTCAGAAACAGATCCTGAACAACGACAGACTTTCCTCTATGGAGAAAATGAAAAAACTGCTTACCGTGCAGCCCGAATCGGAATCCCGGATCATGGTACAGGATCTCCGCCTGCTCAAAAGAAAATATCCTGAAGAATTCAAATATCTGGAGAGACTGTACAGCGAGGACTGGGAAGACTTTTTCAGACTAATGGAGCAGGAGATATCTCTGGGCCGCATAAGGGAAATAAATCCCCGGCTTTTCAGGGATATATACTTAAGCGCCGTAACCTCTCTCAGATCCGACAAAGCTTTTCCCGAATCCATCGCCGAAATCACCGATATACTATTTCACGGAATAATTGCAGGAGACCGGATCATATGAGCAACCTGACCGTTTCTTTAAAATGGAAATACGCAATGGGACAGCTGGGCTGGTCCATACTATCGGGAATTATCCAGGTATGGCTCGTCTGGTTCTACAACCCGCCTGAGGCAGTGGAACTGCCGGCTTATATACCGAGGAATCCCGTCTTCATGGTATTCACAGTCATCGGCCTGATTACCATGCTGGGCAGGCTGATGGACGGAATAACGGATCCCTGGATAGCCTCACTGAGCGACAGGAGCAGACATCGAAAAGGGAGACGGATCCCCTTTATGGGAAAAGCCGTGATACCTTTCACAGCCCTGACCATAATGGTTTTTATCATGCCGACAGAGGGCAATCAGCTGCTGAATTCTCTGTGGCTGGTTCTAACTCTGCTGGCTTATTATGTTGCCTACACATCTTACGTCGCTCCCTACTTCGCTTTGACATCGGAATTGGGGCAGACAGAAAAGGAAAGGCTCGATCTTTCGACTTACATCGCCCTGACATGGTTTATCGGGTATATTATCGCAAGCGCCGCTTCATTTATCTGGCCGGTTTTCCAGAACATGGGATACACCCTTGTGACATCTATCCGCTTATCTATCGCTTTGCTGTCTCTGACGGGATTTGCTTTTATGCTAATACCCGTATTGACCATAGATGAAAAGAAATATGTCACATCGAAACCCAACCCCATGAGTTTTTCCACAGCACTCAAATCGACATTGGGCAACAGGAATTTCCTGCTTTTCGAAATCTTCTTTCTGGCTTATGGGATCGCAATAACCATTTTCCAGACCGGCAATGTGTATTATGTCACAGTTCTCCTGGGCATGGGTGAGACCTGGGTAACCGTTATTACAGCCATGACCGGCCTGATAGCCTTTACTCTTTATCCGGCTGTCAATTTTCTCGCAGGCCGGATAGGAAAAAAGCCTCTGTGTATCGGCGCCATGATCCTTCTGATATTAGCCTATGTCTATTGCGGCTTTCTGGGATTGATTCCCCTTCCCCCCTCTCTGCAGGCCCTGATCTTCGCATGCATCGCCGGCATCGGTTTCGCCGTCTTTGGGATCCTCCCCAACGCCATCGTCGCGGATATCGCCCAGAAAGACGGGGAGCGAACCGGTATATATAAGGAAGCCATGTTCTTTTCCGTACAGACATTTATGAATAAACTGGGGCAGATGATAGCCATGGTATCCTTCAGCTCCATCCTTCTGCTCGGAAAAAATCCCGGCGATGATCTGGGAATAAGAATGACCGGTTTCGTGGCCGCTGTTACAGGTTTCATTTCTCTGTTATTATTTACCAGGTTCAGAGAAGAACGGGAGGATTCACGATGATACTGATTTATATAGCCGCATTCATACTGATCGCAACCGGTGCCGCCGGATATATACTCTCCAGAATATCCTTGAACCCGAAAACCCATGATTACGAAGAATCATACCGGTCGGAAGTCGAAGCGGGAAAATTCGATGATGAATGGTTCCGTTCCCTGGAGAAAGAGGATGTTTATATCCAGTCGCGCGACGGCCTGAAGCTTCACGGGCTCTGGTATCCCCTTGAAGGATCACAGAAGACGATAATCCTCAGCCATGGTTACTCCTATACGCTCTACGGCTCTGTCAAATATATGAAGATGTTTCACGACAGAGGATTCAATCTTCTGCTGATCGATCACCGGTACCACGGTTTGAGCGAAGGAAAGATCTGTACAATGGGACACAGGGAAAAGATGGATCATGTCGGCTGGGTCAACTGGATAGAAAACCGCGTGGGACGGGATACGATGATCGGCGTACATGGCGAATCCATGGGTGCCACCACAGCGCTTCTCCATGGAGAGATTGATGACAGAATCGGTTTTATCATTGCGGACTGCCCTTTTCAGAGCCTCCGGGATCAGTTCCGCTACAGACTGAAAGTTCAATTCAAAATGCCTGCGTTTCCCCTTCTTTATGCGGGCAATTTCATATCGAAAATTCGCGCCGGACTCTTTTACAGTGATGTCTCGGCTCTGAATGCCGTGAATAAAATCAAAGTCCCGGTTCTTTTTATTCACGGGAGTTCCGATGTCTATACGACGCCGTCCAATTCCATAAACTTGAAAAAAGCCAAATCGGGATCGGCTTTCCTCTATCTTGTTCCCGGGGCGGGACATGCCGAATCCTATGAAACAGATCCGGAAAACTACCGCAAAGTCGTTTACCGATTTCTCGACAACACCGGCGTTTAAGCAATCGGTTAAGCTTGCAATCCCGTATATTCCGCGATATAGTAAATCTGTTATGAAACGTTATTAATCTTCTTTTAAAACCATATTTCAATATCTCAAGAAACTCTGAAGGAACATATATGAAGATTAATAATATACTTACCGCAATTAAACAGCCGGAGCTCTACAGTCCCGGAACCGCGACAATGTGGAACGATCCCTACATCTCAAAACAACTTCTTCCCGTCCATCTCGATGAAACCCTCGATCTGGCCAGCCGGAAACCGGAATCCATAGATCAAACAGTAGACTGGATCTGTTCAAAAGCACCCGGTGCAGGAAAGGAAAAACTGTCAATTCTCGATCTGGGGTGCGGTCCGGGATTATACGCCGAACGTTTTGCCTCCATGGGTCATGATGTAACAGCCGTGGACTTCTCCGCGAACTCACTGGATTACGCAAAAAAATCAGCGGCGGAAAAGGGACTGAAGATAAATTATATCCGCAGCAACTATCTGGATCTGGAACTGAAGGAGAACGTTTACGACCTGATTGTTATGATTTATTGCGATTTCGGGGTTCTGATTCCCGATGATTACAGAAAGTTGCTGAAAATGATTCATAAAAGCCTTAACAGTGATGGACGTTTTATTTTTGATGTCCTGAATGACCGAGGATTTCATAAGACATCGTTCCCGAATTCCTGGGATTGCACAGAGAAGGGATTCTGGAAGGATTCCCCCTATCTGGCGCTCTCCCACTCCTTTGTTTATGAAGAGGAAAAAGTCATACTGGAGCAGCATGTCGTTTTCGATGACAGTGAGAGGAATCGTATTTATCGTTTCTGGACTCATTATTACGATCATGGGAAATTGAAACAGCTTCTTCAACAGAACGGTTTTACAGCCCTGTCCTTTCACGAGGATGTGTTTCCGGAAGACAGTATCCGGGCCGAAGAAAATGTTACGTTTACCATAGCTGAGAAGAACTGAACAGATATGCCAATCCGTTAAAAGGGGGCTGGATGAAAAATTTTTGTCCAGCCTTAACCCGGGATTCCCTATATATTCAGCTCTCCCCTCTCTTTCAGATCGCCGAGAATTTTCTCGTACATATCTTTATCAATTTTATATTTGAAACGGTAAATGAAATAACTGATCAGAATGATAAAAGGGGGAAAAAGCAGCATGGCGGATTTCATCATCCACAGTCCCTCGGGTGTCACGTCTTCCGGCCCCTTCGCTTCGGCAATACCCGATAATATGACGACGGCACCGACGACGCCGCTTCCCACGGCGCCTCCTATCTTATTGATAAAGGGCTGAAGGGAAAAGGTGATACTCTCGTTCCTCCGTCCCAGCTTCCACTGACCGTATTCGATCGTATCGGCTAAAAACATCAGAATGAGCAGCTGTATAAAAGCCTGCCCGAAGAAGAGCAGAATTCCCGAAATTCCGATATAGAGAATTTTCATGGGAGAAAGGAAGAACAGGATATAGCCGATAACGATGAAAACAGTCCCGCCTGTATAGAGCTGACGTCTGGTAAAAAACTTACTGAACAGAGGAAAAAGAGCCAGGGCGGCTAGCTGGGAAACGCCGAGGACAAGAGCGAAAACTCCGTACATGTCTTCATTTCCATAGGCATATTTAAAATAATAGAGCCCGAAGCTTGTTGTGGTTACATAACCGATCATAAACAGACTCATGGAAAGAGCCACGAAAAGAAGCTGATCATTCTTTACGATAACGCTGAACAGTTCCTTAAGAGGCGTGGCTTTATCGCGGTTGAAAACATTTCTTGGCTCTTTGACACCGAAAAGCGTAATGCTCTGCCCTGCCCACATAATCAGAACGCAGATCAGAACAAAAACAAAATAGGCTTTTGTCATACTGCCCAGCTTCGCACCCAGAGCATTGGTAAGGGGAACAATCCCCGCGACAACCGAGAATAAGCCGATATTGGCGCAGATACGGGCGAAGGCTCCCATCTTCTCCCTCTCCTTCTGATCGAGCGTCAGGGACGGCAGCATGGACCAGTAGGCGATATCGTTAGCCGTGTAGGTAAGACCCCAGCCAAGATAGAGAAAAAAGAAGAGAACGACGAAAGCCGGACCCTTCAGACCGAAGTCGGTGAAAAGCAGAATTGTCAGGATACCGGAAAGAAAGGCGCCTCGGGCAATCCAGGGCTTAAACTTTCCATACCGATGCTCGGTATTGTCAACAATTATTCCCATAACCGGATCATTGAGCGCATCGAAAACTCTGGCGAAGAGAATGATTCCGGTAATCCACCAGAGAGTTCCTGTAGAAAGATCCAGAATATCAGTGAGAAAATACATGAGATACATGCTGATAAGGGCATAGATCATATCCCGCCCTATTGTTCCCAATCCGTAAGTGTAGTGGTTGCGTCTGTTGTTGGAATCCAAAATGTTCATCTCCCGGACAGAATTCTGTTACTTCATTATAGGAATACAAACCGTGGAAAAGATACTTTTTTTTGCTGCCGGGGCTTTTTTTTGGAAGGTTGAAGAATCATTTTATTTTTTATTTGTTCAGTATTAAAAGGTATGTCATAATCCTCAATGGATTTTTCTAGAAAAAGAGGAACTTATGGGATTATACGACATACCGGGCTTGGCTAACTGGGCCATCATGCTGCTTATTCTGTTTGCCCTTATGGGGCTCAATGAACTGGGAAGAAGAACAAAATGGGGTACATTAGCTCTTTTTCTGATCCTGCCGCTGCTTCTGACCATTTTTGTCTGGCCGACGACAGCAGCCCCCGGTAATGAATACGGCACCGGCACATGGTTTAACTGGGTAAAAACCTATTCCGCTTTGGCGGGAGTGCTCGGTTTTTTCGCTATCCGTTTTGTACCCGGATTGTCAAAAAAAAGTTTCGCGCGGCTCTTTCCCCCGCTGATACTGGCACTGAATATTCTGGAAGCGGTTATCAGAGACTTCCAGATATATAGTTTTCGCCTATGGGACGGCGCTTATATCGATCATTTGTGGGTCATGTCCGGCCCCTGGAATATAATGAACGGCATTGCGGGTCTTCTCAATATTCTGACAATCTCGGGTTGGGCCGGCATTGTTCTCTCAAAAGACAAAAGCAGAGATATGATCTGGCCTGATATGATATGGCCCTGGATCATTGCCTATGACCTGTGGAATTTTGCCTATACCTACAACGCCATCGCCGATCATTCTTTCTATTGCGGATTGACTCTCCTCCTATCCTGTACCATACCGGCTTTCTTGATCAAAAAAGGCGCCTGGCTGCAGCACAGGGCTTCGACCCTGGCCTTGTGGATTATGTTTGTTATGACGGTTCCTTCTTTTGCAGACAGGATCGCCCCTGTTCCGACAACACATAATCCGAAGGTGTTTTTTACCCTCAGCCTGATAGCCCTTATCGCTAATGCGGCGTTGTTTATTTATCAGTTGAGAAAGATTATCAGAAATAAACTGAATCCACTTCATTCTGAGATTTACAGTGATACACCGTCATACCGGGCGGCACTGGCTGATACAGCCTCGGTTTGATATCCCGGTTCAAGTCCTTTCGCAAGGTTGTTATAAAGCAAAAAGCTTCCCGGAAAGGAAGCTTTTTAAGTATTTATAGTGGCGAAGGGACTTGAACCCCTGACCGACCGGATATGAGCCGATTGCTCTACCAACTGAGCTACGCCACCATGTGACATCCCGGGGAGGACTCGAACCCCCAAAGGCAGAACCAGAATCTGCAGTGTTGCCAATTACACTACCGGGATAACTTGATACCTTGCGAATAATAAACGAAAATCAGCCTTCGTGTAAATCCCCTTTTCTAAATAAATTTATCATTTTTTAGCAGAGGAATAGGTATTAATCCACTCCTCAATGACAGTCCTGAACGGTTCCTTATGGGGAAGGCCTTTGTCGGGATCGGCATTGATATGAGACGCGTCTCCCGTTTCGCCGAACAGTTTCATCCCCCGGCTGTTGGCCCAGTACCAGATCCCCCAGTTCTCCAGGTTCCAGTCTTCCTTATAGGTATTGATTTCATAATCGATATAATACAGTTTATCGCCATTCAGAACGAAATTATTGGGGAAATAATCGATATTGATCCCTTTGCTTTCAAGTCTGGATGACATTTCAAAGAGCTGTTTCAGAATCGCCGGTGATAAGAGTTCTTCCTTGATAAAATCAGTCGCCACCGGTCCATCGATGAATTCCTTTATAAGATAGTGTTCTTCAGGAACCGACAGATACAACCGGGGAACGGATATTCCCAGAGAGATAAGAGTCCTGTAGGCTTCAGCTTCCAGATCAACCTTATTGGCATCGTCGAAGGAATAGCAGCTGACTTCTTCATAGTGCATCAGTTTGAGAACAAAGGACTCCTCTCCCCTTTTCGCCAGATAGGAATAACCGGACTTCCCTTTTCCTAAAAATTTGATGATTTTCAGTTTTCCAATCGGCGTTTCTACAGTTTCCCCTGCAGCTGATGATATATCAAAATTCACTCTGCTCTCCCTCTTTTGGATTCGGTTTTCATTAAAGCAGAAATCGGCTTTTCATGAAATCATAAATCTTTTTTTACATTTTATGTTTTTTTGTCATTATAAAAAAAATAAAAAGGGATTACACTATTTACCAGCAAAAAGGCTGGTCGTATACATATAGCTCGCCAATGAGGACTTACCGCAGAACGAGGCTCGAGGACAGAGCACATATAGGACCTAAGGAGTACATTATGAATTTGGAGAAAAACCACCGGATCGGGATTCTCAACAGAGGCGAAGCGGCCCTCCGCTTTATCCGCGCTGTTAAGGAATACAACGATTTACACGGCACGGAACTCAAAACCGTCGCCTTTTATATAGATAAAGAAGAGAATGCTCCCTTCGTCAATCAGGCTGATTTCAATCTGCCCCTTTCATCCCTTTCCCTCTTTCCGGGGAAACAACAGAGCCCCTATCTGGACCATGATCTGATGCTGCAGGCTTTAAAGACCGCTGATTGCCAGGCTCTCTGGGTCGGATGGGGTTTTGTTTCGGAGGACGCGGAATTCGTCGCCAAAGTCGAAGAAGCGGGTCTGGCATTTATGGGTCCGTCCAGTACTGCCATGGCCCTTCTCGGAGACAAAATAGCTGCAAAGGAACTGGCAGATAAGGCCGAAGTGCCCATTCTCCCCTGGAGCCGCGGAGCCGTAAAAACTCTCGACGAAGCGAAGAAGATTTCAGAGAAGATAGGTTATCCCGTAATCGTCAAAGCGGCCAATGCCGGCGGCGGCCGGGGAATCCGTTTCGTCCGGACGCCCGAAGAACTGGAGACTCAGTACAATTCAGCCAAAGAGGAAACGATCCGGATTACCGGTAACGACGTAGTCTTCATAGAGCTCCTGGTTGAAAAGGGCCGCCACCTGGAAGTTCAGGTCCTGGCCGATTCCCACGGGCATATCAATACCTTCGGAGCCAGGGATTGTTCCGCGCAGAGGAAAAATCAGAAAATCATTGAAGAGACTCCGCCACCGAATCTGCCACAAAAAATCGTTGCCCATATGGAAGCCGCTGCTGCCAGACTGATAAAAGCGGCGGAATATGTCGGTGCGGGAACTGTTGAATATCTCTACGATCTGAACCGGAAGGCTTTCTACTTTATGGAAGTCAACACAAGGCTCCAGGTGGAGCACCCCATAACCGAAACGCTGTACCAGATAGATCTGGTCAAAGGACAGATCGATGTGGCTATGGGAAAGGAATGCGATCTCAGCAGCGCGGCACCGTCGGGAGCGGTCATGGAAGTGCGGCTGAATGCCGAGGATCCGGACCGGAACTTCAGTCCCGCCCCCGGACAGGTTACCCTCTTTATCCCGCCGGCCGGCGCGGGAATCAGAGTCGATTCGGGCATTATTCAGGGCTCGCTCATTCCCTCCGATTTTGACTCCATGGTCGGAAAGATCATTGCCCACGGCTCCACGAGAAAAGAAGCCATGTCCCGGCTGAAGCGGGCTCTGAACGAAATGACGGTGGCTATCGATAACGGAACCACCAACAAAGCCTTTCTGCTCGAACTGCTCGGTCAGAAAGAGATCATCAAAGGCGGGATTCATACAGGATATGTCGAAGAGATGCTCGCATCGGGTAGAAGAAAGGCGGACAGGGAAAAACTGGAAGCCGCTCTTATAGCCGGAGCCATCCAACAGCATTTCCTCCAGTACAAAAGAGATTATTCCAGCTTCAAGCAGCAGTTGATCAGAATCGGCCGCCCCCGTATCCTGCCTGAGAATACAGGATATGAAGTCACTCTGGGCGCTGAGGGAAACAGCTATACTTTCCTTGTCAGGCAACTGGGAGAAAACTCCTATGAACTGAATCTGGGAGATAAAATAATCCGGTGCAAAAGCCTGATCGAAGATAACCGCGGCGTTCTCATCTACAAAGACCGCCGCTGGGATGTTCTACTCATAGCGCGGGGAGATCAGCTTCAGTGCGAGATCGACGGCACGCCAGTCATGATTGAAAGCGATTCCGGGGGATGGGTCAGGTCCCCCTCACCGGCAATCGTTCTGGCTGTCAATTGCGAACCGGGAAAGGAAGTCAGAAAAGATGACGTCCTGGGTGTTCTGGAAGCCATGAAGATGGAAATGCTTCTGAAGGCTCCTTCCGACGGGATTATCAAAGAAATTTCCGTTTCAGCGGGCGAACAGGTTTCGGCCGGACAGAAGCTGATACTGATGGAATCGGCTGAGCAGGGAGAATCGTCTACGGAAGCTAAAGCTCCTCCGGTAAACTGGAAATCCTCCGAACAGAGCGATGAGGAACGTTACGCATCGCTGAAAGGTGAGCTTCTGGGAATTTTTCTGGGTTATGATCACCGGGAGAAGCCGGAAACGATTCTCGATGATCTCTCTTCCTACACCGGTCTGACCGATCTCTTTCTCCAGGCTCTGGAATACGGTAATATTGTGGAAAGGCTTTTTCAGTCCGTTGAGGTTGAGACAACCGGTTTTACAAGGCCGCTGACCTATCAGGAAATGCTGACACACTATTTCAGAAGCGACAGGGATAAGGAAAAAGGCCTCCCCGATGAGTTTGTCAATAATCTGAAAATGGCAATCGAATGTTACGGTGTTCCCGATGAAAATCATGCGCTGTTCCATATCTTCAAATCCCGCAATATTCTCGAATTGAAAATGAAACTGATTTCGGAAATGCTCTTCCGAATGCAGGATCTATCCTTTCCCGATGAGACTCATAAGAGATTTACATCTGTCATAAACGAGGTCATCGCCCTCTATATGGACCACTCCAATTCGATAGTCGATATGGCCCTTCATCTTATGTACCAGAAAATCAACAGCATAAAAAGGCGCCGGAAAGACGATACACATCTGGAGGCGGTCAACGAGCTCATTTCCCGGCTGAACGTCACGAGAGAGGACCGGGTGGAGAATGAGATAAACGAACTGGCCGATTCGGGAAGCATTATCGTTCGGGATCTGGTCAATCTGATAATTGAAGATGATGCGGAGAGAACACACATTCCCTTAAGGATTCTGGGAACCCATCTGAACAGGGACAGGGACATCATTGAAAAATCCATAGTCCAGGAAGATGATTTTTACGTCTCTCACATAGTATACAGGGAAAAGGGCAGAACGAAGCACTGTCTTACCGCAGCCGTTAACGGCATTGACAGACTGACTTCGCTTCCCCTGGAAAAACTGATAAAAAAAACCGGCAGCTCCAAACCGGAAATCATCCTCTTTATAAAAACCTACGGCAGCGATGTCAATAAAGACAGGCTGATTGAAATGATCAGCCAGAAAGCGGGAGAATCCTCTGAATTCATCGCGATCGGAATCTATCCCGAGGGGAAAGTATATGACTTCCTCACCTACCATTGGAAGGAACAATGGGTCGAAGATACGCTGAGAAGAGGGTTCTCCCCCGTTCAGTTCAGAGAACTGAGAGTTTTCCGTCTCCGTGATTTCGATACGGAAATAGTCTATAAAAGCGATTATGTGACTCTTCTCGAAGTAAGATCCAAGGCTAATGAGAAGGATGTCCGGCTCTTCGCCTACTCTTCCATCTCTATTTCGGAAATCGTCATAACCACAAGCGGTAGGGTTAAGGAACTTGTGGAATTCGAATCGGCTCTTACAGAAGCGGCCTACGCCATGAGAGCGGTACAGGCCAGACATAAATACAGGCTTCAGTGGAACCGCGTTATCATCCACAACAGAAGCCTTATGAATCTCCGGCTTCCCCAGATGAAAGATCTGGAGAAAAAGTTCGTTAAAATGGCTACAGGCCTGGGAATGCAGAGACTCGTTTTCCTTACCAGACGCATCAAACGCAACGAAAACAGCATCCGCGACCTGGAACTGATCTTCTCCCATGTGACCCACGAACAGTATTCTGTTAGCGGAAGAAAACCCTCCACAGCGCCTCTCAAAGCGCTGGACAGCTACACGTCCAATGTGGTGCGCGCTCGGCAGAGAAATGTCATCTACCCCTACGAATTTATTAAAATGCTCACCTTTTCAGGCTATCCCATTCACAGCGAGATGCCCAAAGGGGAATTTGAGGAATACGATCTGATCGATGGAGAGATTACCTCGGTCAAAGGCCGCGAACCGGGACTCAACAGTTCCAATATCGTTTTCGGTCTCATCTCCAATCAGTCTGAAGTTCTGGGAATCTGGATCAGGAGAGTCATCATTCTCGCCGACCCGACCAAAGATCTGGGAAGCCTCGCCGAGCCGGAGAGCAGCCGCATCAACGCCGCTCTCGATCTGGCGGAAAGGGAGAATATTCCCGTGGAATGGATTCCCATATCGTCGGGAGCCAAGATAAATATGGAAAGCGGAACGGAGAACCTCGACTGGACAGCCAGAACCCTCAAGCGGATTATAGAGTTCACTCAGGCCGGAGGGGAGATCAACATCATCGTTCCCGATATCAATGTAGGGGCCCAGTCCTACTGGAACGCCGAAGCGACCATGCTGATGCACACCCGGGGACTTCTGATAATGACCAAACAGGCATCGCTACTGCTAACCGGAAAAAAAGCTCTCGATTTTTCGGGAAGTGTTTCCGGAGACAACAACCTCGACATAGGAGGCGCGGAAAAAATCATGGGACCCAACGGGCAGTCCCAGATCAGAGTGAACGATATTACTGAAGCTTACAGGGTGCTCTTCAATCATTACAACCTGATGTACTCCGAACCGGGATCCCGTTTCCCCGCCGTCAGAAAAACTTCCGACGCGCGGGACAGAGACATATCCCTATTCCCCTACAAGGATTTTCTCGGGCAGGGTTTTGTCAATGTGGGAGATATCTTCAGCATAGAGAAGAATCCCGACAGAAAAAAACCCTTTGACATACGACAGGTCATGAAGTCCGTTGTCGATAAGGACTGCGATCATCTCGAGCGCTGGCGGGCTATGGAACAGGCTGATACCGCGGTTGTCTGGGAGGCGAGAATCGGCGGTTATGCCGTAGGGCTTATCAGCATAGAGAGCCGCAACATATCGAGAATCGGTTCCATTCCCTTCAACGGGCCGGAAAACTGGTCCGGGGGTACCCTCTTCCCCCAGTCATCGAAGAAAATCGCCCGGGGCATCAATGCCTTCTCCGGACGGGTGCCTCTGGTCGTTCTGGCGAACCTCTCGGGATTCGACGGGTCTCCCGAATCGCTCCGCCAGCTACAGCTGGAGTACGGTGCTGAAATCGGACGGGCCATGGTCAACTATGACGGGCCGATCGTTTTCGTCGTCATCGCCCGATATCACGGTGGGGCTTACGTCGTGTTCTCCAAATCGCTCAATCCCAATATTCGTTCAGCAGCGCTCGAAGGTTCTTTCGCCTCTGTTATCGGAGGTGCCCCGGCGGCAGCTGTTGTTTTCCCGAAAACCGTATCGCGGGAAGCCTACAAGGATGAAAGAGTCATTGCCAAACAGAAAGCCCTTAACAAAGGGAAATGCTCGCCCAGAGAATACCAGGAGCTTTTCAACAGCGTTTACAACGAGAAGCAGAAAGAGCTGGCGGACAAGTTTGATAAAATTCATTCCGTGGAAAGAGCCAGAAAGGTCGGTTCGATAGACGATATAATCGGGGCATCTCAGCTCAGGCCCTATATCATTGAACAGTTAGAAGCGGGAATGAAGAAGTTCAGCTGATAAGCCGGCAATGTCCAAACCCGGGGGAAACTTTCCCCGGGTCGCTTTCATGTGAATAATAAGGTGTAGAATATTACGAATCTGTCCTGAAATGATTGACTTCAGAAATCAGCTGCTCACCGACTTCTCCGATTCGATCGGATAACATTTTCAATCCGGCGACGGCGTCGGATACTTCATTGAATCCGATATTCACCTCGGTTATGGCATTAGTGACGATACCCGAAATCCGGGAAACCGAGCCCATCAGTTCGTTTACCGACCCGGAGCCCGTTTTTACAACATCGGATTTGTCTTTTACCAGTGAAGAGGTATCTCTCAGGCTCGACATGGCTTCGAGAATCTGCTGCCCGCCCACATTGAGTTCATCAGTACTGGATGAAACGGTGAGCAGAGCTTCCGAGACCGTGCTGATTTTCTGGTTTATATAATTGAAGGCGTCTCTGGTGCTCTGCCCGGCCCGGGAAGCGTCTTCTATTCTTCCGATAATGCCTTTCAATGTTTTGGAGATCTCTTTTGTATTGGTTGCCGATGCTTCGGCAAGTTTCCGTATTTCGTCTGCGACGACGGCGAATCCTTTTCCCTGATCGCCGGCATGCGCCGCTTCGATGGCGGCATTCATGGCCAGAAGATTGGTCTGGGAGGATATATTCTGAATGATACCGGCCATATTGTTTATATCATTCACAGATGAATTAATATCTTCGATAATCCCCGTCGTCTCGGTCAGCCTCAAATCCCCTTCATTGGCAGTATCCACCAGCTCGCCGATGACGCTCTGGTTGTTCAAAGTCAATTTGGATACGTTTGCAATGGAAGCGATCATCTCCGTAATGGAAGCGGTGGACTGCTCGACCATAACAAGCTGTTCATTTATGTGGTCGCTTAATTCGGAAATATAGGAAGCTATATCCAGCGCCTCTTTATTGGAAAGAGATATGTTTTCATCAAGCGACGACATCTGCGTGCTGATGGAGTTGATATTCGCTGAAATTTCAACAGCAGCGGAAGATGTCTCGGAAGCAGTGGCGATCAACTCCTCTTTTACTTCGCTGTTTACATTGGAGATTTCTTTAATAGTCTTGAGAGAACGGTTAAGCCCGGTTTGAAATTGACTCATATCCTGGCTCAGTTGACCGACTTCGTCTTTAGCTGTCGTTCTTATTTCATTTGTCAGATCTCCGGAAGCCATGACCGACAGACTTTTTTTCAGAATGTTGATTGATCCGGCAATCCTGTTGGCGATAAGGAATGAAATGACAATGGACAGAATCATGACGATTATGGCGAAACCGGCTGAAATATAATATCCGAGCCTGGTATAGTACTCAATCTGTTCATCGATAATATCGTACTGTTCCTCGATCGTAACCTGGGAACCTTCCAGAGCTTCGTAAAGTGCCGAAATCTGAGTTTTTGTCCTGTAGATAATGGTGTTCAGATCTCTATAGCCTTCAAGTCCGGTAAAACTGTCTGAAAGAGCCATGTTGAATGTAAAGGTTGTACTTATACCCTGGACTTTTACAGAAAAAACCCTATCGGCGACATTCAATAATTCTTTTATATCCGCTCTGAGTTTATCCTGGGCTTCTACCTGCAATTCATCGAGAAGCACAATCCGCCTTAAGGCGGTTGCCACCTTATCATTGAGGGAAGAGAGAAGCTTCATCTTGTTGACATTTTCCAGAACCACTTCCTTTTCCGCGATAGCTTTATTGAGCTCATCCAGCTGATTCAGAATAATGACATCATTGTAAAGAAAAAATGAGAGTTCCTTCTGCTCATTGAGAACTCTGTCTTTTAATGAGAGAAGCTCCGCTTTTTCTCCTTCGATAACATTAACCACTTGCTGGAATCCCAGAAAAACAGCAACTGTAATGATCATGGAAGCCAGAAGAGAGAAAATTAGAAATAGCAGTTTATTTTTGATCTTCATAAAGTATCCTCATACAGGCCTATGACGCAATTACAGTATAACACGGAAAATCCTCCCCTTTTATTCGAAAAAAAATACCTTAAAGCCAGGCTCTAAGGTATTTTTATTATCTATTTACGATACGATTATTTGTAAGGGCTGAAATCGATATCAGCAAAGTCAGGATGATTCTCATCCTTGTAACCAGTTGCAAAAATTGTGTCGTAAGTCAGCTGAGGATTAGAAGCCAGCAGTGTGTCGATGGGAGAATAAGCTGTCTGAGCACCATCGATAGAAGGTCCGCTGGTCAGTCCTGTCAGTCCGGGTTTACCATCTACAATGTTCTTTGCGATCATTACAGAATCGTGTACCAGTTTGGAAACATCTTTGAATACTGTCATTGTCTGAGTACCTTTACCGGTAACAGTGTCGCCCATAAGGCTGGCAAGAGTTACGTTGGAAGCATCCTGACCTGTTGTGTAGTATTTTGCATAAGGTGTAGCCATTTTTGCAAACTCGAGTCTGATAGCAGCAGATGTGTCATCATTGGGAGCCAGAACAAATACTTTGTCAGACATTTTGTTAATCTGAGCAACAACACCGGCAGCTTTGATTCCTGCAGTTTCAGGGTTCCAGTCAGTATCGATTGACTGCATAGCTCCCTGGAGAGCGTCTTTGGCAGCGTCATCGAATGTAGCTTCAGTGTACAGATCAAGTGCTTCGAAAGCCGCTGCATCCTGGTTTACAATATGGAAAAGATCGAGGTTGGGCTGCAGTTCTTCAAAGGCACCGCCGAAGAAGTATGTAGCGTTGGGCCAGTCAGCAACACGTCCTGCGAAGATTGCCAGGTCCGCTTTGTTGTCGGGAGTAACGCCTTCTGCCAGAGCTGCGTCTACAAGGTGTTTACCCATTGCTTTACCAACATTCCAGCTGTTGAAAGTTGTGTAGTAGTCAGCTACGTCGTTAGAGGATTTTGCCATACGGTCGTGAGCGATAACAACTACGTCTTCTGCGTGAGCGGCAGCAACAGCTGATGCACCGGATCCCTGAGAAGTGATAATAATAACTTTTGCACCTCTGGCGATCAATGCTTCAACATTCTGCTTTTCTTTGGACTCATCACCTTCAGAAAAGAGAATCTCATATTCATAACCGGCACCAAGAGCATCCAGTTCTTTCTTAAAGAAAGCACCATCCTGGTTTGCCCATCTTTCTTCAGATGCATCGGGTAATACGACACCGATTTTAACTCCACCGGAATCCTGTCCACCACTGGCGAATGTAAACCCTGTTGCGACTACTAAAATCAGTAGCGATAGTAAAACACGTTTCATACAAATCTCCTCTTGAAATTTAAATTACAGATTATTAGTTTTTCTGCAATTTTTTCTATTACTAAAGTGCATGCATCCGCTTGGAGCGAATGCAACACTCTAAATCCAGTTTCTATAATTTAAGCCCGGGCAAAATCAGCTTCCCGGCTTCCTCTGATTTTGTCTTTAATCCTGTTAAACTCACCCTGAGCATTAGTAAACTCATACTCGAATTCGATAAGGTTTTCACGGTTTTCACTTCTTGCCGCTTTTAGTTCAGATTTTGCTTTGGCAAAGTTGGCTTTCGCTGCTGCAAAATCCTCTTTGTACTGTCTTTTCGCGTAATGGATTCCGACCATGTCGACCGCATTAACATTTCTTGTATAGATGTCAAATACAACGGCAAGCAGTAATACACCACCGAGAATGATCGGTTCGATGTTAGCGTCAATTCCCGCAAGAGCCATTCCGTTCTTTAGAGACATGATTACAATGGCGCCGACCACGGCATTGACGACTTTACCGATACCGCCGCTGGCACTTGTTCCACCGATAAACGCAGCTGCGATTGCATACAATTCCCAGAACGGACCGTGTTTCGGCGAAGCGTTCTGAAGACGGGAAACATACATAACACCGGAAAACATAGCCATAATCCCCATAGAGATGAAAACGATGATTAAGATCATTTCGACATTGATTCCGGAAAGCTCTGCTGCTTCGGGATTCCCTCCCACTGCATATATCCGTCTGCCCAGGGTTGTCTGAGTCGTCATAAAGTGATAAATGGCGACAATTGCAACAGTTATCAGCAACAGGTAGGATATGCCTTTATTGGCACTGAAAACATAAGTCAAATAGCCGATGATTAAACTCAGGACGAAAAGCTTTGTGATAAAGATTTCCATTTTTTCACTGGGAATATTCAACCTTTTGTGCTTTTTCCGGCTGGACATTCCCGACAGGATAACCGCAATCAGGATAAAAACCCCAATGATGAGAGTAACAATATCATATCCGTTTTTTTCAACTGTCGGTAAATAACCGGTTCCGATCTGAAGAAAGAACTCATTAGTCGTTGAAATGGTTCTGTTACCGGTTTTGATAAACAGGAAACCTTTGAAAATAAACATTCCCGCAAGAGTCACAACAAATGATGGAACTTTGATCTTTGCTATAAAAAAACCTTTTATGATACCAACGAAAACGGCAATCCCCAGGGCTCCCAGCAATGCCATGGGAACCGATTGCCCGCCTGTCTCTACTGCGACGACGACATAGGCTCCCGAGAAGGCTCCCAGAAATCCAACCGACAAGTCGATCTGCCTGGTAACGATAACGAGAGTCATACCTACAGCGAGAACGGCAACATAAGCCGTTTGATTCATCAGGTTGGTAAAGTTGAACGGTCCCATAAAGACCCAATTAGTCATAAATCCGAAAACGATAAAAATAAAGATCAATGCGACAAACATCCCGTAATCTCTGATATTTGTTCTGAACATTGATATTATCGTGAGGAAATATTTGTAAATCGACCATCCGATTCTTTTAAATACGTTAGTATTCTCAGTCATAATTTCTCCTAAATTCCTAAGCTGTTGTTGCGCTATGCATAATTTTTTCAGGTGTGGCATCTTTGATATCGAATTCTGCAGTCTGAACACCCTCAGCGATAACATAGATCCTGTCACACATACCTAAAATCTCCGGAAGCTCCGAAGAAATTATGATTATGCTCATTCCCTTGGCAACCAAATCGTTAATAATCGTATAAATTTCATATTTCGCCCCGACATCGATACCTCGGGTGGGTTCATCCAATATGAGAATTTTCGGTTCGGCAAACAGCCATTTGCTGACCTGAACTTTCTGCTGATTTCCTCCACTCAGATTTTTTACCTGCTGAAGAACCGATGGAGTACGGATGTCGATATCCTTCACATATTTTTCAGCATATCTGTTTTGTGAAAGAAAATTGATAATCCCCATTCTGGAAATCTTTTTTAACGCCGAGACAGTAATATTCTGCCCGATGGTCTCTTCCAGAATCAGTCCGTCTTTTTTTCTGTCTTCCGAAACATAAGCGATACCCGCTTCAATGGCTTTTTTGGGAGAATTCAGTTTCAGCGCTTTCCCGAAAACGATTGTGCTTCCCGATAATTTGTATTTCTTGGGATTTCCAAAGATACTGTGAGCCAGCTCTGTTCTGCCCGCGCCCATTAATCCGGCTATACCGACAACTTCACCTTTATGAACTTTTATGTTGGAATTGCTGACAATATAACGATTAAGCGAAGTATCGAAAGCATTCAGATGAACCGTTTCCAGTACAACAGGTCCACCTTTGTATTCGGGCCTCTTGGGGAATATATCCTCAATCTCCCGACCGACCATGTTTTTAATTATGGTCTGTTCATTCGCCTCATCTTTAGTCATGGCTGCAACGGTTTTTCCGTCCCGCAAAACAGTAATGGAGTCTGCAATGGCCTCCACTTCTTTTAACTTGTGGGAAATCATAATAGAAGTGAGCCCCTGCTTTTTCAACTCCAGAAGGAGGTTCAGCAGGTTTTCACTGTCGTCTTCATTCAAGGCCGCTGTGGGCTCATCCAGAATGAGGAGCTTTACGTTCTGACTCAACGCCTTGGCAATTTCAATTAATTGCTGCTTCCCCACACCCAGCAGACCGACAAGACTGTAAAGATCAACATCGAGACCGACCATGTCCAGATACTTCTTAGCTTCTTTTTTCGTTTCGTCCCAGCTCATAACCGATAATTTGTTATGAATCTCATGACCGACAAAAACATTTTCGTAAACCGTCAGGTTCGGGAAGAGCGCCAGTTCCTGATTTATAATGACTATACCGTCAGAAACTGAATCTTTGATTCCGTGAAATCGTTTGATTTGCCCGTCAAAGATAATATCTCCGTCGTAGGAACCATGAGGGTAGATACCGCTAAGTACTTTCATCAATGTTGATTTTCCGGCACCATTTTCGCCTACGATAAAATGGATATCTCCTTTTTTGACTGAGATATCCACATCATCAAGCGCTTTTACACCGGGGAATGTCTTCGTAATTGATTTCATTCGCAATAAAATATCGTTTTCCAAAAAACACCTCTAAATGTATTTAGCCTTTCATTTTTCTTAAGTCTTAACAGAAAATTAATACCTAATTCCGAATCCAGTATTGAGAATTAAAATAGATATTAAATACTTTTGATTTATTGTATCCCTGAAATTTGAATGCGTGATATAGGATTCTTCTGTCAAAAACAGTTCATTTTTGACATATCGCTCCAGTGTGTTCGAGATAATAAGGACATTTTTGACAACAAGTATGTGCTAAGGGGTTCTATAGACGTCTTCGCGGGAATGGAAGCCGTCGGCGATTACTGTGGAATCCATATCATCCTTGAAAACAGGGATCGGCTTCTCCACAAAATAGGGAATTTCCTTCGAACTGTTATTATCGATAAAACGATCCGGTTCGGGCATATTTCTTTCCGCCATAGCGACAGCCAGTTTCGCCGCCCGGGCGGCCAGATTCTGAATCGGTTTGTAAACGGTCATAAGCTGCTTGCCTTCAACAATACTCTGACAGGAAACCAGATCGGCATCCTGCCCGACGACCTGAACTTTACCGGCGAGCTGCCGTTCGAGGAGAAGGCGGACAGCTGCCTGGGCGATGAGATCATTGGCGGCAGAGACCGCCTGAACATCTTCAGTCTGATCCAGAAACTTACCGATCTCCACAAGAGCCTCATCATAACTCCATTGCTCGAGCCAGATTTCCCGGGCGATTCTGATATCTCCTTTGAGAACCAGCGGATCGAGGATCTCATGAACGCCGTTATTCACCTGATAACTGTTGTTGTCGTGAATGGAACCATTGACGATCAGATAGTTTCCCTCAGGAACTCTGGAAACCAGAGAAGAGGCCAGAAGCCTCCCGACTTCGTTATTGTCGAAAGAGACATACCCGGTTATGGGGACATCCATTATCGGCCGGTCGTAAGCGAGAACAGGGATCCCCCTGTCCAGAGTTTTCTGAATAACTCCGCTCAGCAGAGCCTTGTCCTGGGGGATAACCACAAGGACATCAATATCCTGACCGAGCAGATACTGTATCTGGGGTATCTGGTCCAGGGCGTTACCGGGGGATTTGGCGAAGATAACATCGGCCCCCAGCTCCCTGGCCGTATTCATGAATATTTTGATATCCCGGTCCCACCGCTCGAGGAGAAAGGTTTCCGAAGCGGCGGAAAAGCCGATTCGGATGGGCTGATCATCATCGGGTTTCTTTACTTTGCAGGACGGAAGAAGGAAAATAGAGAGAAGAACAACTGTAAAGACTCGCTGAATAATCACAATGAACCCCTTTTTTCAAGATCTGAAGGCGAAACTCCCATTATCTTTCTGAAGATACGGCTGAAGTAATTGGGATCCTGATATCCCACCATATAGGAAGCTTCTTTTATGGATAATTTCCTGTCACGCAGTAAAATGACCGCCTGATTGATGCGGAAACGGTTAACGTAATCGATAAATTTCGTGTCGAGATGCTCGGAAAAGAGCCGGCTCAGATAACTGGGGGAAACCAGACATTCATCAGCGACTGCCGTCAGCTGGATCTGACTGCTATAGTTTTCCGCGATATAGGAAAGGGCTTTTTTTAAGGGCTTGGGGTAACTCTGGCTCCTCTGCTTATCCAGCAGATCGAATAATTCCTTCGCCGCGACAGAAGCCCATTTTCTCCAGTCTTCCATATTTTCAAGGGGTATAATCTCTTCGGCGGGATCGATATTGAAATTGCTCCGGATCAGAAGATGATTATCCATATTCTGAAGGATAAGCGTAAAAAGACCTACCATTTTTCCTTTCGCTATATCAAAAGTGTAGTTTTTAAACACTTCGATCCAGTATTCCTTGAATAGATTTTCCCCTATGGCCCTTTCGGCAGTCAGAATCTCCCGGTAAACCTTGTGAATTCGCTTCTGTTCGCGGTTTCTGCCGTTGTTCTCCCCATTTTCATCGGAGAAAGGTTCAAAAGCCAGAGCGAATGAATCGGAAAGCTGATTAAAAGTGCGGAAATCCCCGGCGCCCAGAATAATATGATAGGATTCATAGGCAGAGAGGATTTCCCGGAACCTCTTTTCCAGATCTTTCATCTCCCTCTCTTCGGGGAAGAGAAGAAGAAGCTTATCGCCCAGATCAGCTGTATGGCACTTGTATTTGTAGCGGATTTTCCGGCTTATTTCATTGTAAATATCCTGACGGAGATCCATGGAGGCTCCGGGAATACCGCCCACCAGATAAATGGCCGACCGTTCACTGTTAACATCAAAGAGACGGCAGAACTCCTCCCATTTGTCTTTATCGGGATTCTTCCAGATAAGGCTGGAGAGAAAATCGCGCTTGAATTCCTCTTTCCGCTTTTCGAGGAATTCCTCCTCTTCCTCCTGGCTCTCGCTGATTTTCTTTCTCTCATCGAGGTGTTTTTTGACCTGTTTCAGCTCCTCCAGAATTTTCTGCCGAGATACCGGTTTGACAAGATAGCTGAAAACCCCCAGATGAATGGCCTTCTGGGCGATATCGAAGCGCTCGTATGCTGTCGCGAGAATAAATACCGTATGGGGAAAAAGGGGTTGAATCTGCCGGATTGCTTCAATTCCGTCAACGCCGGGCATTTGAATGTCCATAAAAACCAGATCGGGATTCAGTTCCCTGATAAGCCGCACCGCTTCCGTTCCCGACCGGGCTTTGCCGCAAAGCGTGAAATCGGAAACATATTTGCTGAATATAAAGGCGAAACTATCGAGAACAGGTTCTTCGTCATCGACGATCATAACTCGATACATGGTTCCACCTCCGTATTGATATTTATAATTATTTCCGTCCCCTCTTCGGGGCCGCTGATAATCTGAACTACATCTTTCTCATCGGGATAGAAAAAATAACAGCGCTGTATAACGTTTTCCAGACCCATAACCTTGGAACTGAGCTGGTAATCATGAGTGTGGGGTGTCAGCAGCGCCTGTACGGTTTTCTCGGGGATTCCGATGCCGTCATCCTTGACGGAAATCTTCAGAACAGGGAGCTCGTAATGGATCGAAAGAACGATGGACCCCAGACCTTCTCTGTTTTTAAAAGCGTGGAGCACGGAATTCTCCACAATGGGCTGGAGCATCATGGCCGGACAGCTGAACTGGTCGAGAAGCTCCTCCTCCACATCGAGTTCCAGCTTCAGCGTATTGGGAAAACGGATTTTCAGAATATTGAAATAGGATTTCAACCCTTCATATTCATGGCGGAGCGGGACGAAAAATTTCTTTTCCCGGATATTGAAACGGAAAAGCGCCGCAAGGTTTTCCATAAAATCCGCCGTTTTCTCCGCCTCCTCCACGATGGCCAGCTGAACCCCCGTGTTGAGGGTGTTGAAAAGAAAATGGGGATTCATCTGCGCCTGCATGGTGTAGAGTTCCATCCGCTTGAGCAGTTGCTCCATCTTCAGGTTCCTCACACGCTCAGTCATGATCTCCTGTTCGATATCCTTCTGCTTTTTCAGCTCGTCAATATAGTGGCTTATGCTGTTTTTCATTTCGTTGAATGCCGCCGCCACATGATTGATTTCATTAACCGAATGGAAGTTAACATCGGGAACGTCAAAATCACCGGCGGAGATTTTACCCGCCATGATGGAAAGCTGCAGCACCGGCGTTGAGATCGTATTGATATTTTTCATCAGCAGGGAATAGGCGAAAGCCATAATCAGCAGAATGAGTATGAGGCTGTACATCTGCACGGTCCGGAAGAGATCGAGGAAATTCCTGTATTCTCCCAGCTGCCGGCGGAAACCTTTCAGACTGACTTCATTGATACGCGCTGTAATGTAATTATAAAGGACCGACATCTCCTCGAAGGCATCGGTGTAAGCCTGGACTTTGCGGCCCCTTTTCAGCTCGATGATCTGATTGACCTGGAGAAGATAGGAATCGATAAGAAAATAGATCTCTTTTTTCAGCAACTCCAGCTCGTCCCGGCTCACCGGCCGGGATTGGGGCAAAGCATCTTTGAGAGTTTCCGTTGTATAGAGAAGCGTGGCCAGCGAAGAGGAGGAATAGATGGCCAGATAGGTTTCCAGAGGTTCCTGAATTTCATCGAGGAGCCCCTGCAGCTCGTGAAGATACTGTTCATCGGCGAAGCGTTGGTCGGCTATATCCTGAACAGCGAGGGATGCGGCGAAAATCATACCGAAGGAAAGAATGGTAAAGACCATGGACAGCAGGAAATAGTAAAGGAGTTTGGCCCTGAGGGAATTGCTTATGCGAAAGCGGATCACTTGTTTTCTCCTCCGGGCAACTTTCCGAGCAGAACGCTGATTCCCGTATCGACGTAAGCCGATGTGTATCCGTTGGTGCTGATTTCCTGGAGAGCCATTACGGCGCTGAAGCCGATGCGGAAGGGATTTCTGACAATGGTTCCCAGCATCAGACCTTTATTTATATATTCCTGGATCCGCTCATCTTCTCCGAATCCGATGACCTGGACGGAACCGACCATGTTGAGGTCGATTATGGCCTGTACGGCGACGAGCGTATCGTTGGGATCTGTCAGTATGATGATATCCAGATCCTCCCAGCCGCGGATCAGATCATAGGTCAGCCCTTCGGCATCAAGGGGATTGAGGCTCGTCAGCCTCGTATGCAGATTTCCGAGGCGGCTCCCCATTGTGGAATTGAGCCCCATCTCGATAAGATTGCTGTCGGTCATGAGCCCGGGGTTTTTTTCACTGTATACCAGGGCCATATTCAATTTTCCGTTACCGGCTTTCATGGCCAGTTTGCCCACGGCTTTTCCTGTCTCGAAGTTATTTGTTCCGATGAAAAAAGTCGTTTCGTCCCGGAGAATTTCATTTTCGATCTGAACGACGGGGATACCGGCTTCGGAAATCCGCGCCAGAGCGGCCAGGGTCCTGTCATCCTTGACATAGGGATAAATTCCGATACCGTCATAGCCCGAATTGACGACCATGTCCAGACTGAGAGGATCGTTGTCCAGCTCGTAAAAGGTGATGGCGCAATCCATGGTCTGCGAGGCATTGAGGGCTCCCTCTCTCAGTTTGCGGAAAAAGGAATAATTCTGGGAAGGAAGAAAGAAAGCATAGTGGTAGGTCTTCAGTGGCTGCGGCGTATTTTTCTCAAAAATGAGAAAGGGACTCTGCACGAGTTCAAGAACCGACAGCACCATAAATCCCAGAATGAGAGCGGCAAAAATGTTGGGAGCGTATTTGAAGAATCGATTCACTTCACAATCTTAAAAGCATTAGGGGGAATTGTAAAGAATCATTTCTGTGCTATCATAAGCCTATGTTTAATCTCTTAATTAGCCTGATCAGCCAGGGGGGGATGATTGCTTTTTTCAGTTTCGTCTTCTCCAAAGTTAAGATATTCGGGAAGATTTTCTCCAAATCCCGCATGTCATTTACCGACCGGCTCATCATCATATTATTTTTCGCGGGAATCGCAATTATCGGCACCTATACGGGAATACCCGTCCGTGGTGCGCTGGCCAATACCCGGGTCGTCGGAGTTTTCGTCGGGGGACTTCTCGGGGGACCTGTCGTGGGAATCAGCGCCGGAATTATCGCGGGAATGCACCGGTGGCTTATCGATTTAGGCGGGTTTACCGCCATTTCCTGCATGATTTCCACCATAGCCGAAGGGCTTATCGCTTCGCTGCTATGGAAATCCTTTCAGAAGAGCCGCAATAAATGGCTTTTCGCCAGTCTCTTCGGAGCCGGTGCGGAAGTTCTGCAGATGATCATCATTCTGCTCACAGCCCGTCCCTTTAATGAAGCGGTCGAACTGGTCCGCCTGATCGGCGTCCCCATGATTATCGGAAACGGTATTGCCATCGGCATGTTTATCGCCATCGCCGATTCCCTTTTCAGGGAAAGGGAACAGATCGCCGCGCGTCACTCCCAGAAAGTGTTGAAAATCGCCGAAAAGACCCTCCCCTTTTTCCGTCAGGGACTCAATGAGGAAACGGCACGGGAAGCAGCTTATATCATTCTGAAACAACTGAACCTGGCTGCCGTATCCATTACGGGCACCGATGCCTGCCTGGTTCATGAGGGGATGGGGAAAGATCACCACAAACCGGGAAGGTCGCTCAGGACCTCACTGACAAAAAGGGTTATAACCGAAGGGCGGTACCATATAGCCAGAATCAAAGAGGAAATAGACTGCTCCGATCCCGACTGTCCTCTCAAATCCGCCGTCATTGTACCCCTCAAATCGGGAGATGAAGTAAAGGGAGCGTTGAAACTCTACCGGAGCCGGGAATACGCCATAACCAGAGTCGATGTGGAAGTGGCTGTCGGACTGGCGTCCCTCTTCTCTCTACAGCTGGAGATCAGCCGGCTCGAGGAACAGTCCCGGCTTCTCAACCGGGCGGAACTGAAAGCGCTCCAGTCCCAGATTAACCCCCACTTTCTCTTCAATGCCATCAATACGGTAACCTCCTTCGTCCGGACCAAGCCGGAAAAAGCCCGGGAGCTGCTTCTCGATCTCAGCGATTACTACCGCTACCGGCTCCATGAACCGGACGCCTTTATCCCCCTGAGCCGGGAACTGGAACATATCCGGACTTATCTCGAAATAGAACAGGCCCGCTTTGATGACAGGCTGGAAGTGATTTTTCCCGCCGAAACTCCCCCGGCCGTATCGGTTCCTCCGCTCATCCTCCAGCCGCTTGTGGAGAACGCCGTCAAGCACGGAATCTCCGGAAAAGTGGAAGGCGGCAGAATATCCATTGAACTGGAAGAGAAAAAAGAAGGCGTAGTGATCCGGATCGAAGATAACGGCGCGGGGATGGACAAAGAGAAAGCCGCCGGTCTTCTTGACGGCAAGGGAAGCTCCGTAGGGCTTATCAATGTTCATCGGAGGCTCATCAATGCCTACGGCCCTTCATACGGCTTGAATATTAACAGCCGAAAAGGAAAAGGTACGACCTTATGGATGACCATACCATCAGAGTGATCGTCGCCGAAGACGAAATACCGGCCCGCGAAGAGATGGTCCATCTCCTTCAGAAAAACGGTTCGGTCGAAATTGTCGGAACGGCGGGGGATGGAGGAGAAGCACTAAAACTGATCCGCAGAGAGAAGCCGGATCTGGCTCTGCTCGATATCGAAATGCCCGGTATGACGGGAATGGAAGCAGCCAGAGAGGTTATACGCCATAACATACCCACCCGGATCATTTTCACGACAGCCTATAGTCAGTTCGCTCTGGAAGCGTTCGAAGTCAACGCCGTAGACTATCTTCTCAAGCCGATCCGCCAGAGCAAACTGGATACAGCTCTGGAAAAAGTAAAAGGCAGCCTTCCGGACCGTCAGGACGAAAGCCGCCATGCCTTGAAAGCCTTTCTCGATAACTATCTGGATAAAGATAAACAGCCCGTCCGTTTCCTATCGGTTTATCAGGGAGATAAAATCATCCCTCTGAAAATCAGTTCCATCCATTTTGCCGAAGCAAGGGGCCGTTTTGTCATAGTCGTTACCGATGAAGGGGAATTCCGGACCAATCTCACTTTTCATCAGGCCGAAGAGAAATTGCGGCCTCCGGAGTTTTTCAGCTGTCACCGTTCCTTTATAATCCGTCCCGAATCTGTGGAATCGATCGATCTATGGGTAAACAGCAGCTACCGGCTTAAAATGAAAGGATCCGGGACACCGGTTCCCGTAAGCCGCAGCCGCAAGGATGAATTCAAAGAACTGATGGGGATCTGATAGATCTACCGTTCATGCGCCTCTTCTTACCAATGGTGCAGGCCAGCAACAGCAAAGACCGCCATCGTGGCATCCTCCCTCTGAAACAAAACAAATTTCGGAGGAAAATTCATGGTAAGTTTTCTAACGGCCCTCGCCGTTCTCATCGTAGGTTATTTCACTTACGGTAAAGTTGTGGACAAGATTTTCGGCAGTGATGAAAAACGGGAAACTCCCGCCATCACTCTCAACGACGGAATCGACTATGTCCCCCTCAAGTGGTATAAAATTTTTCTGATTCAGTTTCTCAATATCGCCGGCCTGGGGCCGATCTTCGGTGCCATAATGGGAGCTCTCTACGGACCTGCGGCGTTTCTCTGGATCGTATTCGGTACAATCTTTGCCGGAGGTGTCCACGATTACTTCTCAGGAATGCTCAGTATCCGCCACGACGGAAAAAGCGTACCGGAAATCGTCGGCATATATCTCGGTGAAAAGATGAGAATGGTAATGCGGGTTTTCTCCGTAATCCTACTGGTCCTGGTCGGTACAGTATTTATGGCAGGTCCTGCGGGACTGCTGGCAAACCTGGGACTTACAGGTATTTTCGCCAACAAATGGTTCTGGCTCGGACTGATTCTGGTATATTACTTCGTAGCCACCATCCTTCCCGTAGATAAGCTTATCGGGAAAATCTATCCTCTTTTCGGTCTGGTGCTCCTGATTATGGCCGTCGGAGTCGGCGGCGCCCTTATTTTCGGAAAAATGCCCATCCCTGAAATCGAGCTGACAAATATGCATCCCAAGGGTCTTCCCCTCTGGCCCATGCTTTTTATCACAATCGCCTGCGGCGCCATTTCCGGATTCCACTCCACCCAGTCCCCGCTTATGGCCAGATGCCTTCCCAATGAAAAATACGGAAGAAGAGTTTTCTACGGAGCCATGGTCGGAGAAGGTATTGTCGCTCTTATCTGGGCTGCTGCAGCCATGACATTCTTCAACGGCGGAATTGCCGGCCTGGCGGAAACTGTTGCTGCCGGCGGCGCGGGTCTCGTGGTCAACAAAATATCAATCGGTATGCTCGGAACAGTGGGCGGAATGCTGGCTATTCTCGGTGTAATCGCCGCCCCTATCACTTCGGGAGATACGGCTTTCCGTTCCGTCAGACTGACAATTGCCGACGCGCTGGGCATGAAACAGGAAGGAATCAAAAGCAGACTTCTCGTCGCTCTTCCCATCTTCGCGATCGGTTTCGCACTGAACTTCATCGATTTCTCTATCATCTGGAGATACTTCGCATGGTCAAACCAGACTCTGGCTACGATCGTTCTCTGGACAGCGGCGGTTTACCTTGTGAAGAAAGGGAAATTCCACTGGATAGCAACGGTGCCTTCGGTTTTCATGACGGCTGTTGTAACAACTTACATACTTCAGGCACCTGAAGGACTCAAACTTTCCACATCCATTTCCTACCCTGTGGGAATCGTGGTTGCCGCGGGGCTGTTTGTTCTCTTCCTTCTCAAGGTCGTAAAAAAACAGGCTCCCGCATTGCAGGAAGCCTGATATAGAAACTTTCACCGGAGGCTGCCCTTTTCATGGGCAGCCTCTTTTTTTTTACTGAATAACATTATCCAGAACAGATTGCTCGCTTTCGGAAAAGAAATCCGTCAGATTGATGATAATGATCATCCTGTTTCCGACCTTTCCGATCTTCTCGATAAACCGGGCATCGACATTTTTGGAAAATTCCGGCTTCTCGCTTAGATTTTCCGGAGTGATGCTCAGGACATCAGAAACGGAATCGACAATGAATCCTACAGTCCGGCTGCTGTTTTCATCTCCCGTCTCGGCAATGATGACTATAGTATTGGAGTCCAGTTCCTCTTTCTCCAACTTGAATTTAATTCGCAATTCATAGAGGGGAATAATATTCCCTCTCAGATTTATAATTCCGGGGATGTACTTTGGCACACCGGGGATTCGAGTGAGATTGGGCAGAGAGATGATCTCCTGAACGGCCAGTATGGGAACTCCGTATTCTTCATCAGCTACGGAAAACACAACAAACTGGTTGGAAATATCCATGTTCAATTGGGAGACGAGAAGATCCTCCTCTTCATCATCTGCTTTGCCGGTCTCTATTGCCCCGTCCCGCGTCTTATTATCGTAATTTTCACTCATGATGCCAAACCTCCTTAGAATTCGGAAAAATCTGATTCGTCGGCAAGAGAACTGAACGTCTCATAGGCGGAATCGCCAGATGCCCTGTTTTCTTTATCTGCTCCGGATTTTTCCTCAACGAGCGCAACTCCTGTTGACTGAAGCTTTTTCCTGTTCTCAATAGCTTTGTAGGTATTTTTCCTGTTCAGTTTAAAGAACTGCATAACCGTATTGAGTTCCTGAGCCTGGGAAGACAGTTCTTCCGTTGAGGAAGCGGCTTCTTCGACCAGAGCGGCATTCTTCTGAGTATTTTCATCGAGACTGGATAATGTCTTATCAATCTGATCAACGCTGGACAACTGCTCCTGGGATGAAGCGGAAATCTCTCCGACCAGAGCGGTGACCTTCTTTACCGCCGCATTGATCTCATTGAGCGTTTCTCCCGCTTTGTTGGCGATTTCAACGCCTTCATCAACCTTTTTATTGCTTGTCTTAATGATTTCCGCAATTTCCGCCGCAGCTTTATCGGACCGCTTGGCAAGCTTTCGCACCTCTACGGCGACAACGGCGAATCCTTTCCCCTGCTCGCCCGCTCTGGCGGCCTCGATGGAAGCGTTAAGAGCCAGCAGGTTGGTCTGGAAGGCAATGTTGTTGATAACTTCAATGATATCGGCAATCCGCGTACTGAACACGCTGATTTCATTCATGGACGTAACCATGGTATTGACAGCTGCGGTTCCTTCGCCCGATTTCTCCAGGGCGTCCCGGGACAGCTGATCGGCCGATCCGGTATTGTCAGCATTGGAACGAATTGAAGAATTCATTTCTTCAATGGCGGATGAGGTTTCCTCCAGAGCCGTGGCCTGCTGTTCCGTACGGGTCGACAGATCCTGGTTCCCCGAAGCCAGCTGCTCGCTGGCCGAAGCAATCTGCTCGGCTCCCGATGCGACCTGGGAAACGATTTCCGTCAGTTTATCGCGCATGTTCCGCAGAGCCTGGGCCAATTCACCCAGTTCATCCTTCTGAACCACGTCGAGCTGGGCGGTCAGTATACCTTTGGACAGCTCAACGGCGAAGACAACACCTTTCTTCAGTGCCGTGGTAATAATATTGGTCAGGAAAAAGGCTACGATTACGGCTATGACGAGAGCAACGATAAGCCCTATAATAACAATCAGAACCGATCTTGAAATATCGGTGACTGCTTGAGCCGTTATCTCCTCAGTGGTGGAAATCCCCTGAATAGCCACATTTTTCGAAGCTTCCAGAACCTGGTCGGCCGACTGGTTTCTCTGAGCATTCAATTCAGCAAGATCGCTGTACCCCCCCATGATACCGTTCATGACATTCATGTACTGGCGCGCTGAAGAGGATATATTGTTCAACTGCCGGATATTCGCATCTCCAGTTGTTTCTGCAAGGATATTTTCGACAATAGTGAACACCTCGCCAAAGTTTTTTATAGCCTCGGTCATCAGCGCCGAATCATTGAACAACTGTCCTTTGAAGTTTGCCACGCGAAGGGCATTCCCCAGATCCAGAACTCTGTTCAACTCGACTATTTTATTAAGCCTGTTTTTCAGTGCAGCGGGGCTTTCATCTTCATCGAACATTTCTATCAGCTTGGTTTGCTGATCATTCAGATAGGCATTACAGTTTTGCAGGAAAAGTGCGGCGCTGCTATCCGCCTGTGTGCGGTAAGACAGTATTTCGTCCACATGGGTCTTAGTCTCTTCAACCAGTTTCCCGTAAGTTTCAGCTTCCTCTTTGGCCGTAGCTGTCCCGCTTTTCAGCACTGTCAGGTTTTCATAGGTTTCGGCGTGTTTTTCCGCATCACCGATATATTTCATGACCTGGGCATAATTGTCCTCTCCCTCTTTCAGATAGGATTCTTCGAAAGTGAGAGAATACCCGCGGATGCCGTACATTGTCAGCAGAGAATAGCGCTCGACATTATTGGCAATAGCGACTTGAGGAACATATTCTTGTTCGAGACGGGTTGAAGCCGTCTGGATCTGCCGCATATTGAAAATGGCCAACAGCCCGACCACTGCGACGAGCATAATTACCATACCGAACCCCAAAGCCATTTTTAAACCGAGTTTCAAATTTTTAAACATACAGACCTCTCATTCCCGAAATGAGCCGTGCATACTTTTTCATTCCAGCCTCCGACGATTATTTTGTTTCTGAGTCTAATTATAAGATTTAAAAACCTGATTTGCGAATTCAGGGAATGAAATACCGGAAGAGAATTACAGATCGTTCTTTTTGCACCATTCTTTATAAGACTGGAGATCAGCGTGAACCTGGCTCAGAACCAGGCCGATTATTAAGACATCGTCAACATTACCCAGGACGGGAATGATATCGGGTATGAGATCAATGGGATTGACAAGATAGATCAGGGCTCCGAGGATGACGACAATCGATCCCACAGGGATCTCCCGGTAGCGTCCCGAAGTGTAATCCTTCATTAGCGCGAAAAGGAGCTGAAGGTCTTCCCAGACCTGGGCTAAAGGTCCGCTTCTCAGCTTGAATGCCGCGCTCATGGACTTATTGAGAATTTTCTCCGTCTCTTTTTTATCACCAAGAATTTCTTCCGCTTCGCTTTTCGCCGCTTTGAATCCTTTATGGATATCTTCTATTTTTTCATCGGAATCATAATTATCGCTCATAGAATACCTCATTATTTTTTTACAGTATAACGGGAAAAACAATTAGAAAAAAGGATTCGCTTATTCTCTCTCTTTCATCGTGCTGTCGTCTGGAACAACGAAAAACGCTATGTCATCAATGCCCTGATCCAGAAGATCGAACCGGTTTTTCTGGGAACCGATGTTGAAGAGAAGCTGACAGACTGGGCTGAGGAGCGGGCTCTGGCCAACATATCCAAGGCGCCGGACAATGCAGAAGTCATTCCGGGAATGACCGTAGGAGAAGATATAGGATATCTAGATTCGGTATGCATGAGAAAGTGGAAAAGGTCATACGTCCCGGCAAAAGCTACCGGACCACATCACTCTGAAAGGGCTTCGCTTCTCTGCCGGAGCCTTTTATTAAGGGCCTGCCGGCTGATCCCCAACAGTTCCGCCGCTTTCCCCTGGTGATAGTCCGCTTTTTTCAGAGCTTCATCAACCAGCAGGTTCTCTGCTTCCTTGAGCGTCGGAAAGTCCCTGCCTCCGAATAAAATGGACTTCCCGTCTCCGCCGGGCGCTTTCTCTCCGGGGATCTGATCGATTTTATCGGCCAGGCTTTCCGCCGACAGTTCACCGGCAGACATGGTTACGGCATGCTGAATAATGTTCTGCAGTTCCCGCACATTTCCGGGAAAGCTGTAACTCTCCAGAACTTTGATAAAGCCCGGGGAAATTACCGGAACGGGAATGGAGAGATCCTCGCAGCTGAGGGCTACGAAGTGCTCCGTTAGGAGAACAATATCGCCGTACCGCTTTCTCAGCGGCGGAATGTTAATATTGTGAGTTTCAAGCCTGTAATAGAGATCCTTTCGGAATTTCCCTTCGTAAACCATGGCCTGAAGGTCGCGGTTGGTCGCCAGAATTATCCGGGCATCGCTGTACTGGAGCCTGTCGTCTCCCCCCTGGCGGAATTCCCTTTCCTGAATAAAACGGAGAAGCACGCTCTGAGCTTCCAGACTGAGATCCCCTATTTCATCGAGAAGAAGGGTGCCGCCTTTTGCGGCTTTGACAAGACCGCCCCTGGTATCTTCAGCGCCGGTATAGGCTCCCTTCACATGTCCGAAGAGAGCGTCAGTCAGCATTATATTGTCGTGAAATGACACATCGAGAGGGATGAACTCACCTTCGCAGCCGCACAGTGTGTGAAAAGCTCTGGCGAAAAGTTCCTTTCCTACCCCTGTTTCCCCTGTGATGAGCACAGGCTGTGACGTATGGCGGATGGCTTCCATATAATGAAAAATCCTGTACATGGCGGGATTTTCCGTAATGATGGAAGCAAAAGCTTCGGGACGGTCGAGATCATCTTTAAAAAACTGCCTTTTCAGCAGGGTAAAGGAGGAGCGAAGCTCTCCCATTCTCAAGGCGTTTTGAACTGAAACGGTAACGCGGCCGATATCATTCGGTTTGGCCAGATAGTCGAATGCTCCGTTTTTCATTATTTCAACGGCTGTAGCCACATCGTTCTGACCGGTTATAATGATAACAGGAAGAAGTGGTCTCTCTTTTTTAATTGTTTTCAGAATTTCGAGACCGGATATTTCGGGAAGGTTCAAATCGAGAAGGACGACATCCCCTTTGCCTGACTGAATGTATTCAAGCCCCTCTATGCCTGAGGAAAATGTCTCAACCGAGTTGAAACCATCGGACTGGAGAACCATCTCCAGATTGACAAGGATCGGCTTATCATCATCAATTACAATAATGGTCTGATTGCTGTCACTCATTAGATCATTTAAACGAGCTTTTTAATCTGTCCTATCAAGTCGTCAAAACGATAGGGTTTCATAAAAAAAGCGTCGATTCCCACCTCTTTTTCATCTTTATGGTTCAGCTCTTCACTGAATCCGGTGCAGAGAATGCGGGGAATGGCACTTCTGATTCCGATAATATTCTTCAATAACTCAATTCCGGTCATTTTCGGCATAACCTGATCGGTTATGACGATATCAAAATCATCGGGATCCCGACAGAAGGCATCGAAAGCTTCTCTGCTGTCTTCATAAGTATCGACAATAAATCCCTGCATCTCCAGAAATTCAGCTGCCATGGAGCAGATAACCTCTTCATCATCTACAAAAAGAATCTTACTTTTACCAACATGAGACATAATGAACCTGCGCAACCGGAAGTGTCCGGAATCACTGATTACATTGCAATTATCATGCCGGATCGATCTGTTCGCTCATGGTGTTTTCCTGGGCCGTACCGGGAAAAACCAGCAACAATTATTGCCTTTAAGCATCTATTGTTGCACTCAGAACATCGTCTATAACCTGCCGAATTTCCTTTTCTCCAGCCGGTTTGCGAATGAAGCCCTGGATGCCGATCTCTCTCATTCTGTTTATTTTCTCCTCTGCTGTAAACCCCGTTTCCACGATAACGGGAATGGCGGGCTTAATCTTTCTGAGACCGATAAGGCAGTTCAATCCGTCCATCCCGGGCATAACAACATCGAGAATGACGAGATCTATGGTCCGGCTGTGTTCAGAAAAGACATCGAGAGCTTCCCTGCCGTCCTGTGCGACATAAACATGAAAGCCTGCGTCCGTAAGCATATCCATTACGGGTTTGCGGATGAGTTCCTCATCATCGACGAGCAGAATCGTCCCCTCTCCCCTGGAACTGAGGTAGGTGTCGGGGACAAAATGGCTCTCGGCTTTCTTACCGACCAGGTAGAAATAGAGATGAAAGACCGTCCCCTTTCCCGGTGCGCTCTCGACTGAAATCGAACCTTTATGCTGCTGAACCATAGTATAAACAGCTGTCAGCCCCAGTCCCGTCCCCTTTGTCTTCTGTTTCGTCGTAAAAAAAGGTTCAAATATTTTCCCCAGATGATCCTGATCGATCCCCGAACCGTTGTCGCGGACCGAAAGATGAATATAATCCCCCGGTTCCAGGTCGAACGGATCCTTTTCACAGCGCTTTTTATCGAAAGTCACAACTTCCGTTTTTACGGTTATCACACCCGAATCGGAATCAATCGCATGGGAGGCGTTGATGCAGAGGTTCAGCACGGCGTTTTCAATACGGGACGTATCACCGACAATGGCATCTTCTCCATCGCACAAATCAATATTCAGCTGGATGCTTTTGTCCAGAGTGCTTCTCAAAAGCTTTTCCGTTCTCCTGATGGAATCATGAAGCGAAATGATATTGAGAAGCTGGGGTTGCTTTCGGGAAAAAGACAGGAGGTTGCGGGTCAGTTCCGCCGATCTCTGTACAGCTTCATCAATAATGGAAAGATAACGTTCAGCCAGGTCATCCCCGGGTATTTTTTTTCGCAGCATCATGGAAGCCGTCATAATTCCCGTCAGCATGTTGTTGAAATCGTGGGCGACTCCCCCGGCGAGTTGACCGATTGCCTGCATTTTCCGACTCTGTTCGATCTGTTCCTGCAGATCGAGATCACCGGAGATGTCTTTTTTAATGGAAACAAAATTGATAATGCTGCTGTTATCTTCACTGATGACAGGGGATATGACACTCTCCTCCGTATAGAGAGAACCGTCTTTGCGTCTGTTTTTCATCTGTCCCGACCAGCTCTGACCGCCTTTTATGACATCCCACAGATCGCGGTAAAATTCATTGTCCTGCTCTCCGCTTTTCAGCAGATTCGTTTTCCTTCCGATCACTTCCTCTCTGGAATAGCCGGTCATGACGCAAAAAGCGGGATTCACATATTCGATCATGCCTTCGGAATCGGAAATCAGTATGGCTTCCGCCGCGTGCTCGATCGCTGAGAGAAACTGCTTCAGTTCATGCTGGGCGTCTTTATAAGCGCTTATATCGGAATGCGTGCCGAGAACCCGCAGAACATCTCCTCTGTCATCCCTCCCGGTTACGACAGCTCTGGCATGGATCCACAGCCATGAACCGTCCTTTTTCCTGAACCGGTATATCATGTCGAATTCCTGATCAAGCCCTGAAGAAAAATCCAGAAGCCCCCTGTCGACAACAGGAAGATCATCCTGATGGATCCGGCTCCTCCATTCCTCTACGGACCCTTCAAATTCTCCCGGTTCGTATCCGATCATGCGGTAGTAATTGGAATCCAGATAGAACTTACCCGATTTGTAATCCCACTCGAAATAGCCGTCGTTCGCCACCGCCAGAGCTTTGGTTTTCCGTTCATTCTCCTGTTTAAGCTTTTGCTCGATCTGATAGCGGTCCTCCTCCCGGAGAATGAGAACACCGGCAAACCAGCCGATTACGGTAAATATCAGAGTCAGAGGAACAGATGCGCTTTTTATCAGATCGGAAAGGATGAGCTCGCCGGGCAGAAAAATCATTGAGATCAGATATATATGTGTGGAAAACAATCCGGCTGCTGCGAAAAGAACAAAAAAATGCGGTTTTTTCTTCTTTTTTCTTCTGAGATAAATGTTCCTGATCAAAATGCCCAGAAGAAAAGCCATGACAATGGAAGCCGCCCCGGCAAAAATCCCCTCACCTCCGAGAAGAATCCTCGTGAGCAGACAGCTCGCCGTTACAATCAATGAAGCGGGGATTCCCCCGAATACCGCCGCATAAACAATGGTGATAATCCTGGCATCGATAATAATTCCGGGAAGCATCACTATGGGAGAGAGCATGGAGGCGATTGCGATCAGCGAGAAGAGAATCCCCGTAAAAAGTTCCTTTATCCGGTGCGAATACCGGCTGAGATGCCGCTGATGAATCCCGTAAATGAATGAAAGAGATATAACCAGTGCTGCGAGTCTGATGAAATCGGTGAGAAAGGACATATATATATCATATCCTGAAAATTCCAGAGAGCCAGTCTTTTTTTACCAATAGAGAAACAAAAGTTGCAGTATGGCAAAAGCAGTTGCTGTTTTTGTACAGCCGAAAAGTTTCTCAAGGGGAAAAAGCGCACTGAGAGAACATGGCACAGCGCTTGCATATAATATTGCGCAACTATGAACACAGGAGTGAAAGTCATGTATGCTGTCGCAGAAAAAGCCAATGATCCTTTAAAAACTTATCTGAACCAGATATCCCGTTTTCAATTACTGACCTTTAATGACGAACAGGAGCTCTTTGCTGAACTGGTAAGCCTGAAGAATACTCTTGCGGAGCTCGCCGAAGCGGAAAAGAGTGCCGATGTCAGTCAGACATATCTATCGGGAAGGAAAGAGTCCTGTCATGCCAGAATTAAAGAGCTTAAAGACCATATGGTGAATTCCAACCTGAGGCTCGTCGTTTCCATAGCCAAAAAATATCAGCACAAAGGGATGTCTCTCCCGGATCTGATTAACGAAGGCAATATAGGATTGATTCTGGCTCTGGACCGCTTTGACTATACAAAGGGATTCCGCTTCTCCACTTACGCCACATGGTGGATCAAACAGGAAATAACCAAAGCTCTGAGCGAAAAGGTCCGTTCTATCCGTCTTCCCGTATACATGAATAATAAGATCAAGCATTTTAAAAGCGTTTTCGATCATCTCACTCAGGATTTCGGACGGGAACCCACTATGGCCGAACTGTCCCTTTTTATGGATATTCCCGAAGAAAAAGTCTGCGAGCTCTTCACCTGCATGAACGATATAACATCATTGGACAGCGTTCTGGAAAGCGACCACAAATCGGACCTGCTGGATTTCCTTATCGATGATTACTCAAGCGGTTTTGTCGACGATTTTTTCCGCAAGGAAATGTGTGAAACCCTCAACAGAGAACTGGCGTCTCTGCCCGAAAGAGAACGGCGCATTATCGAAATGCGCTTCGGCCTGAGAGGACAGGAGCCCCACACTCTGGATACAGCAGGCAAGGAACTGGGTATTACAAGAGAAAGAGTCCGCCAGATTCAGGTCAAAACGATAAATAAGTTAAAAAATTCCGAAAGAATCGGCAGTTTTTTTGCTTAAAACTGTTTAATCCAGTAATATTTGATGAGTATGAAGAAAAAAGCTCTACTCATCATCGACGGTAACAATACAGAAGAAGAAACGGAGCAGATTCAGCAGAAATTGAAGGATATGGCCCGATGGCTTGATATCCGGCTGCTGGTCCGCTCCGAAGATATATCTCTCGATAAACAAGCCGACAGTTTCTTTTCCTCCCCTTCTTCAGCAGAGCTGCATGAAAAAGACTGGAGCCTCATTGGAGAAAATGAAGAACATCTTTTTTTCATTCTCTATGTGGATATGGATTACGAATGGGATCACAGTCTGGAAGAATTGTGGCGCGAGCGCATAGAAGATTACATTTGCAGTTCCGAGCTCGGTGAAGAAGCCGTCTGGAAGCTTTTCTGCGGCAACGATCATTCCAGGAAAAGAATTTATATAACGCCGGTCCGCAAAGACAATCTCAACGCCATAAAAAGCACATTCCGCATTTTTCTCAATAAACAGATGGACAATATTAGAGAGAAGGACAAGCGTGATGTGGAGTTAAGATATTACCTTACGGCCCGGAAGCTTCTTTACAAAAGCGGCGACAGCAGCGAAAGACTGATTCCCGCGTGCAGCAATATATACAAACTGGCGGATTCACTGAAAAAAGAAAGATTGTATATCTCCTCAGAGGTTCTGGCATTGCTGCCCGATAATCTGAGAAACAATTTGAAAGAGACAAAAGAAGAAGGAGATCTTTACTCCTACTCCTTCAACCTCTTAACATAAAATGGATTCCCGGACAAAGCTGCCGGAAAAGGCGAAGCGCTTGTACATGCCATAAAACATTCCATCGGAAATATAGAATTTTCTCACGAGATTATTCACATTAACCGGAACGTGTTTCCATATGTTCTCATCAATAACAAGAGAGTCTCCGCGGCCGAACTTCTTCTCAAATTCAGTAAGCCTGTCGGTAATGGTCTGTTTGTCCCTGTCGTCTTTGTGTGCCGGAATGCTCAATCCCACCAGTTTGACCGCTGCAGGGTCTCCCAGCGAATTGTGGAAGAGATTGTACTCCTCAAGCCAGGAAATGAAACTGAGCGTTCCGTCGAAAAGATCACAGCTTCCCTCGTCAGGTTCTCCCGGAAAGCTGAAATAGAGAGCATCACCCTCCTGTGCCAGGAGTTGACCGGAAACAGTTCCGAACAGGACTTTGGCCTCTTCCAGAATGATCCGGACCTGCTCTTCGAAAGGTTCGCCGTATTGAGCCAGCTTGTCGGTACTCGAGACTATATCGAGTTTCAGATAAATTGATACAGGGCTGGCAGGCTGCCTTTCTCTCAGTCTTTTGCGGCTGACGCGGGCAAAGCCTGTCAGATTATAGGCCTTGCCGTGGAAGATCCCGCTATCGTGAATGTCAGCCATGCGGCTGTAGAGTTTCTCAAGCTGCCTGTCGTTAACATGGCCTGTGAGAATCTGAGCTTTGTCCAGTTTGGATAGAGCGACCGAATGCTTAACATTGCCGAGTTCGTGAATGGTCTCCCTGAAAACGTCCAGAGCCAGTTCCTCCAGGGGAATGGAAGAATTCTCCAGAATCTTTCTCAATTGGTTACGCATTTTACTTTCTCTTAATATAAACTTTTTTAATTCTGCTTCTTCCTATGAAGTACAACTTCATTATCGGATGCGGAAGAGCATAATTTTAGATAATATAACCCTATCCTATTTACCGGATCGGGGAAATAGGCCGTTTGGTCTATTTCCTCCTTTTTTTAGCCGCTCCGCCGCCGCTTCCGCCATAGGCGATCATGATTCCCAGTATAAATCCGAGATTGTAGAGATTGCCTTTATTGTGAACCTCATAGACATTCACCTTGTCGTTGAACAGGGAAATAATGAAGGTGATAAAGGATATGCAGCCATGCCAGAGGCCCATCCAGAATCCAGCCAGTTCACCGGAACCATCGGCGGAACCGACCATTCCATTGGGACCGGGCGCACAGGAAACAAGTATTGATGCCGCTGCGACGGCGGCGGCAATCAAAAAGATATGAGATTTTTTCATTTTCACACTCCTGAGTAGAATTGTAACGCACGCAAAGCGTTGCAAATATAAAAATTATATTAAATATCTTTTGAACTTAAGCGGTTCACTTCTTCAAAAGCATTTTGTAAATCAACAAGAACGGGGTGGTCCGGTTCATCCTTCATAAAGACGTTGAGCATATCCATGGCTCTGGTCATACAGACATAGATAAGGTTCCTGAGCATTTTTTCACTGGTTTCGCCGTTGAAGCTCTCCTCATTCGCCGGGAACAGCCGCGGAAGGAAGAGCAGCACAACTGGCATATCCAGACCTTTTCCCGAGTGAAAGGGCGAAATCCTGATCTGTCCGGAATTGAGGAAATCAAAGGCATCATCCTTGATGTTGATCGTATCATACCCGCTCTCATAAACCATGCGGGCCACTTTCTTTTCCATGACCGAATTGGCGACCAGTATGAATATGTTTTCCGGGTCGTATTCCAGAACATCTATGAGAAAGTGAATCCTTCTTGTGAGGAGCGTATAGAGCTCGGCGGTTTCCGGAGCTGTAAAGAGCTCCGGCTGGGGGCCGTCGCGGAAAGCGGAACTCTCATCGCCGTCCTCGCCGCTGCGGAAGCGCAGAGCCAGATCGTGAATGGAATGAGTGCTTCTGAAATTCGTCCTGAGAAAGGAAGTCCGCCCCTGGATTTTCAACCCCGACCGACTGTAGGGAGGCTGAATGCTGTACAGGCTCTGCCCCAGATCTCCGGCGAGAATGACCCCTTTCCGGACTGTTTTCTTGAGGATTCGCAGTTCCTGGGGTGAGAGATCCTGAGCTTCATCGACAAAAATCGTATCGATTCCCCCGGGTTCGGCGCACGATTCAATAATGCTGCGGCTGAATCCCCGGGAAAGGCGGCCCGATGAAAGCATCTCCTCTTCCATTTTCTCCTTGATCTCCCAGACAAGGACCCTCTTCGCTGTACTCAGCGGAACGGACATTCCCCGCCTGTCAATGGCGAGGTCGATATATTCCTCGCGGGTCACTCCGTTCCAGTACAGGAAATCCTCCACCTCGCAGAGAAGCTGTTTCCAGTCTTCAAAGAGGGTCTGGTCATTGTGCCTGCGGCAGAGTTCCTGCATGATTTTGTAATCGATCACCCCTTTTCCCGTCTCGCGCAGCAAGCCGTTGAGATAAGCATCGACCGTACCGATCATATCATCGGTCCGCGAGTCGAGCTTCATGATTTTTGTTATATACCGATTGTATTTGACCAGGGTTTTGGTATAAGCGAGCAGAACGAATGAACCGTCATTCCAGAGTGATTCGTTGCGGTCGATAATGGCTTTCCGCATGGATTCCAGAAGGAGAAAAGTCTTGCCCGTTCCGGCGGCTCCCCGTATGAGGTAATCGCTTTCCAGGTCGATCCGCCCCAGAACCTCCTTCTGCTCATTGGTCAGGCGGATCAGACTTCTTTCATAATCAAGGCGGGTCCTCGTATAGGCGACCATCCGCTTGAGGTTGTAACTGTAGGTAGCGATGGATTTATATTTTTCGAGCTGCTTTTCCTTATCCCGGAGCTTTTCTTTCAGTTTGAACCGCTCGTCGCGCAATTTCTTGTTCCGTTCCGCCGCGGCGCTGTCCTTCTTTTCATAGAGAGCCAGCTGACTGTTGAGAACGTCCATCTGCAGGAGCATCTCATCGTATTCGCTTTTTTCCGCCTGCCACTGTTCCAGTTGTTCCAGGAGTTTCCGATTTTCCCGCTGGGAACGGAAAATATCCCATTTGAGCTTCCGGAGCTCATCAATTTCCACTTTGCGCGACCGCCGTTCGTTCCAGTGTTCCAGCGTCCCTTCCAGCTGGGCGAGAGCCGCCCCTTCATTGATCCGGCAGAGCCGGCAGAACTGAAGAAAAAGAAAGGTGGCCTGAGTGGCTTCGGCAGATGTAAAATCCTTGAACTCATGACGGACTTCATTGGTTATTCTATGCTCACGGGCTATTGCCCTGAAACATTTGAGATCTGAATTGAAATGTTCATACTCCTGTCCGATATAATCGCCGAGCTTCATAATATTCCGCCCGAAATCGCCGTAACCCGTTTCGGTATAATCGATGGGGGCCTCTTTTTTCAGATAGCTTTCCATATAGGAATGAAGGGCCAGAATGTAGAATCCGGGATCCGATCCGGCGAGATTGACCAGGCGTTCGATAGCGGGCATGATGTTGGAACCTCCGTCCTTATTCTAGTATGAGAAGGGCCGGAATCACAACTCTTTCATCAGGCGGTCCGATTCGACCTTAACCATCTTCATATCCTTTCTGTCGAGTCGGTCCAGGGAAAAAAAGGATTTGTTGAAAAGCGGTGCCAGAATACGGCAGGAATCGCTCCAGGAGCTGTTTGCCGATGAGAGCAGACTGAAGAAATCCTCGACGGGAACGATTGCGAGAGACTGATGGCCCAGACGCCTTCTCCCCCTGGTCCGGAGCTTCCGGTAGATCTTGTGGAGATGTCTCACTTCCGCTTTCTTGGCCGCGCTTACAGTCTCACCCTGATCGATTGCTGAGAACAGACCATCCAGAGGTCCGCCATCCCCGCCGGTTCCCTTTCTCTTCAATTGTCTGAAGGGTTTGAATAAAGATTTCAATGTCCTGAGAAATCTGAGGAATCCCCTCAAAAGGGTCCTGTAGTATTCCCGGAAGGTAGGGTTTTGTCTCTTTCGGAAAAACAGAGGAGCGAAGAGAGGATAGAAGATAAAATAGACGATTAAAAGGGCGATAAAACCGAGTAGAATATATCCCAGTACATCAAATATCTTTCGAATTAACACAAAATCGATTTTCCGGACTTCCCACAACGCCTGTAAATCCTCCAGTCCATCGGGGGACGCATCGGCCTGATCCGGAATCGATAGGGGCACCTCTCCCATTTCCCTTTGCATGGAGAAAGATAAAAGCCAGCGGTAGAACCGGAGCAGGACCTCCGGTCCCGGCCAGGCTCTGTCTCTGAGGAAAAACAATGAGACAAGAAAGGCCGGAACCATAAGGAGAGCTGTCGATCCATGGCCGTTTCGGGTGATATCGCCCTCTGCAAACCCCTCTTTCTCCATTTCCAGCTGATAGAGATGCTTTCGAAGAAAGATGATCATAATTATATCAGCGGTGAACCCCGCTGCCGCCGGCAGTGTCGCGAACCGGGGTAATTCCGCAATCTGCAGACTGATGATCATAGCGGCTTTGAAAAGCAGGAGGGTTATTATTATCACCAGGGATTTACCGATGTGGATATAAGTCAGGCGGACAACACCCGCTACCGGATGGAACCTCAGCGACTGGAAAAGAACAGTCAGATAGGTTTGGATCAAAGCCGCCAGGAGCGGCAGGGCCAGATATAACCTGTAGGGATCGAAGCCTGTGACCAGAAGCGCCGCCAGAAGGGAAAGTATTATAAGGGCGAAAATAATCCTGTCGGTAAAAGCATTTCCCAGATCCTCAAACTCGAAAAGATTGTTCCGGCAGTAGGGATTGAAAAACAGGACTCCGACGAAAATCAGAATTATAAATACGAGTGGATAAATCCAGGGTAAGAGCAGAAAATCCCGGAAGAGAGAATGAAAGAACAGCACCGGTGCCAGCATGGAGAAAAAGGGATAGAAAAAAGAGAGCAGCGTTATGGCGGGGCTGTCGTTCTCCCTGGTCATGAGAAATACTCCTTTCCATATTCGCTGAGAGTGTAGACCCGGCAGAAAGGCGGAACATCAACAGGAAGAGAGCCCCCTGTGGCAATAAGCTGAACTTCGGCCCTGCGGCGGCGGAGGATTTCCATACCGCCGGCAAGCTCCCCTTCCAGTGAGGGAACAAGCAGAGAAATATGAGCGCCCGTTTCAATACCGATTCCCCGGCTCATCATGTAATCGATAATGGATTCCTCTCCCTCCTCATCGGAAAAAGCGACCTGGGCCAGTTCCTCCAGGAGGGTGACGACATGGCCGAATCCCCGTCCGAAGGGGATATAAAGGGGATCAGCCGATCCTCTGACGAGCAGAGAGATTTTCTGCCCCGCTTCTCCATAAGAGAGAATCAGAGACACCGCTGCCTCAATAGCCCGTTCGAGAAGAATATGACGGTGTTTCAGGGGATAACGGGAAACTGTAATATCGAGCAGAACCAGCAGCGGGGCATCAAGGGTAAAGGAAAACTCCATGGTTTTCAGTTTCCCCGTTCGGGCCGAAGCTTTCCAGTTTATTCTTTTCAGCGAATCTCCCGGCCTGTAATCGCGGATTCCCTTGAGCTGATTCAGATCTTCATGGATCAGACTGGGGGATTTGATTTTTCCGCCTCTTTCTCCCTCGGCAAGCAGAAGAGGAAGAGGATGTCCTGCCGGGTAAACCACAATGGAACTGTAGAGGGGAAATATTTTCTCCCAGGGAAAGAAGTTGAGCGGATCGGAACCTTTCACGATCACAGGTCCCGCCCTGTATTTGCCCCGGGTCCTTGTCAGAACGGGACAGGAATAGGTTCGGGAGCTCTTTCCCGGAATCGAGGTGAGGAAAGTCCCAGTTTCAGAGGCATAACAGCCGGAAGCCCTGTCGAGGAGGAGAATTCGGCTAATGGGCAGGAATCCCCTGTTTGTCACGGTAAACTCTGCGCTCTCATTGCTTCCGTTGGGGCAGAATTGAGTCTCCCTCCCCCTTTCAACGGCCAGGGACAAGCGCATATAAAGGGAAATAAAAAAGGAACTGCTGAAGAGCAGGATGAAAAATGCTGAGACAAACTGTATTGCCTTAAGCGGAACGAAAAGAAGGAGACATAAAAAAACAAAAAGAGGAAACAGGCTGATTCGGTTCATTTCAGGGGAACCGGGGGCACTTCGACTCGATTCAACAGGGTTTCCAGCGCTTCTTCCGTACCGATACCCTTTATCTGATGTTCCGCCTTGACCAGCACCCTCTGACGCATAATGGGCATGAATACGGATTGAATATCTTCGGGGACAACATAGTCCCTGCCTTCAATGGCCGCTTTGGCCTGAGCGCCTTTGTAAAGGGCAAGGGATCCCCGGGGGGAGATACCTAGGTGAAATAGAGGATTACTGCGGGATTCTTCAACCAGATCAAGAATGTAATTGCGCAATTCCGCCGAAACATGGATCTGCACAACTTCGGCCCTGTATTTCTGCAGTTCTTCCAGCGATGAAACCGCCTCGAGATCGTTGACCGGATGGGTCAGCCGTCTCTGGCTTTCCAGAATCATGGCTTCAGCATCCCTTGAGGGATAGCCGATATTGACTGTCATGAAAAAACGGTCTTTCTGAGCCTCCGGCAGGGGAAAGGTTCCCTCGAACTCGGCGGGATTTTCCGTAGCGAGAAGAAAAAAGGGATCGGGAAGCGGTCTGATTTCCCCTTCGATGGAAACCTGAGATTCCGCCATGGCTTCGAGAAAAGCCGACTGGGTCCGGGGCGTCGCCCGGTTGATTTCATCGACCAGCAGCACATTGGAGTGGATGGGACCGGGCTTGAAAGTGAATTTTTCCTCGCGGCTGTTGTATATGGAAACTCCGAGAATATCGCCGGGAAGGAGATCGGGTGTAGCCTGGATGCGGTTGAAAACACCGCTGAGACTTGCCGCCACAGCCCGGGCCAGTATGGTTTTTCCCAGTCCCGGAACATCTTCGAGGAGAACATGGCCGCCGCAGAGCAAAGCCGTCAGAATCTGGTCGACGACCTCATTCTTGCCGTAAAAAACTTTACCCGTATTGTTCCGGATTCTTTCTGCCCATGACCCTATTCCGCTCATACTCTTTACCCCGCAGGTTGGTTCTTTTTTCCAATGAAGTATAAACTTTCCTGTGTGCCCTGAAAAGAAAAAAACTGTTATAGTATTAAACACATGGATTTAAAGAAGCATAAACGGATTTTTAATATCATTTCCCCGGTCTACAATCTTTTCTATAAAGGACAGGTCCGCTCCTATTCGGAGTTGATCGACAGTTACGGCGATGAGGTTGAATTAACCGGCCGGGAGGAAATCCTTGACCTGGGATGCGGTACCGGTGCTTTCGGCGCGGCATTCGCTGCCAGGGGGCATAAAGTAAGAGGCATAGACCTGGCGGAGAAAATGGTGAGCAAAGCGGAAGCCCGGGGACTGCTCTGTAACTCGGGAAATATTCTCGAGGGTGTCTCCTTCGATGACAACTCTTTCGATCTCGTCATCTGTGCCTATGTGGCCCACGGACTGGACAGGGAAAAGAGAAGCGTGCTCTTCCGGGAAGCCGCCAGAATTAGCCGGGGACCGGTTCTCTTTCATGACTACAGCACAAAGAGAAACCTTTTCATCGACATAATAGAATACCTGGAAGACGGAGATTATTTTAATTTTATCAGAACGGGGCTCAGTGAAATGAAAGAAGCATTCAGTTCCGTAAAAGTCATACCCGTCAGGTCCTTCAACAACTGGTATCTCTGCCGTAAGCGAAGTTGATCCGCCGTACGTTACGGTCCGGAGCTGAAAGGGCTTCAATCAGCTAAAAAGAGCTCCGGCACTTTCCTGTCCAGCCAGGACCGCATGGATAAGTTTTCTATATAGCCGCAGTGTCCGCCGTAGGGGAGCATGATTAATCTGACATTTCCATTCACTTTGGCTCTGCGGAAGTCCTCCGCATGAATGATGGGATCATCCTCGGCTGTGATAACCGTTACCGGTACCGCCGCCCGGTCGAGGATTCCCTCTTTGAGAGTGTAGCGGCTGAAATAGTCGGCAGCGCTTGTGCAATCGGAATGCCGGGGAATGAGATCTTCAGTAAGATCCATACAATTATCAGCTCCCTCGATGTGGGAGAAGTCATAAATATGGGGAAAAGCTTTTTGCTTGATGCGAAGCGAAGCTTTCCATTTGCCGAGGAAGTGCCGGCGGATCATAGGATTTCTGTCGAGCCGGACCGTGGCATCGCAGGGATTGAGCGGCGGATTTACGGCGACGACCTGTTTCAGACCGTCAATCATATCCTTACCGCAGAGAGCCGCAATGCGAAGGGCGAAATTTCCTCCGAGGGAAACTCCCAGCAAATAGAGGCTGTCGGAACGATTGTATTCTTCGGCGACATTCCGCACGGCCCCGAAAGTTTCATCGATAAGAGTCCCCATGAAAATTCCGCTGTTTAATTGGTGATTGCCTCCGTGGTCTCTCAAATTGAGGCGGAAAACATCAAACCCGGCGCGAACCAGAGCAGAACCCGTAAAGACCATGTAGGGCGCATCGGCGGACCCCTCCCATCCGTGGATGAGCACAGCCAGTCCCCGGGGTGCATCACCATCGGCTCGCGTCAGAAAGCCCGACAGATGCACACCCTCTCCCGCCCGGACGATAACTTCCTGAGAACACCGGGACAGCGGATTCCCGGCGGCGAGTCTGACCGGGCTGCTGGCAAGCCAGGTTTGAACCATGCTGTTTCGCAGATAAAAAGGCGGCTTGAAGAGCTGATCCGCTCTGTCAGGCACCAATGGTTTTGGCTCCCTTGATCAGCCAGGTGAATCCCATAGCTTCCAGGCCGACTGTCTCGACCACGAGAATGGGATACCACTCGAGAGTTCCCTTGAAGAAGAGAACCAGGACCAGGTACACAGCCGCGCAGAGCATGCTGGTCAGTCCGAGAAGCTTGTACCAGCGGTCGAGTTTGCGCCTCTCTTCTTCTGCGTCGCTGGTATGGTCTGTAAATCGCCAGAAGGAAATAACGCCGAGAACGATGAAAAACAGCGATGCGCAGACCAGATGGATTGTTCCGGACAGGGAAGGCTCCAGTTTCAGAATACCATAAGGCCCGTCGACCCCTTTGACTTCCGTGGGAAACAGTATGACAAGAAGAGCCAGAACTCCTCCGAGACTGGTCAGGATCCGGATAAAAGGTTCCCGGCCTCTGTATGCGACCAGGAGGATACCCGATGCGCCGAGGCACATGACGAATATGTCGCCAAGATTATTGTGGTAATAGGCGCTTAGAGAAAACTCCACTTTCCCTTCGTTGAGAAAAAGGCCGCCGAGAATAAGCAGAACAGGGAGAAAGACTCCCAGATACCCGATCGAGCGCCGGATAATGATGTAGGACTGATACAATAAGCTGTTGTTGTTCATATTTTTAAGAATGATTATACCGTTTCCCTCTCTTTTCTGACAATGGGATCTATATTTTTTTTAACTGTTCACAGAATCCCGAACGCCTGTATTTCCTTTAATCGAATGTATTTGATAATTGCACAGGAAAGTATCAGAATTAAAACATAAGCGGAGAAATACATGAAAATCAAAAAGTTATCATTGAAAATGCAGATTGCTTTAAATCTTCTGTTTCTTATCGTTATGATACCCCTCGGCATTTCAGTCTTTACCACAACCAGCACGGAGATAGCCCATAGAACAAGCATCGAACTTGTTTCCAACACGAAACTCATCAGCGATATGACCCATGTCTATGTCAATTCCACAGTGGAAAACTACCTGAGGGCTATTGCCGAGAAAACAAAGTCCCTTATCGAGATCTACTACAACCAGTACGCCTCCGGAATGGTGACCAGGCAGGAAGCCTTCGCCGAAGCCCGGGCTCTGATTCTCGATAAAAACTATGGAAAAATAGGAACCACAGGCTATATAGCGGGTGTCTCCTCCAAAGGGATCCTGGCTATTCATCCCGCTTCGGAGGGCGTGGATGCCAGCGGCTATGATTTCATGAAAAAAGCCATGGAGATGAAAAACGGTTTCCTCACCTATGAATGGCAGAATACGGGAGAGGATGTCCCCCGGGACAAAGTGGGATACATGTCCTATTTCGAACCCTGGGACATCATAGTCTGGGCTTCCAGCTATAAAAGCGAGTTCCGCTTTCTCGTCGATGAAACGAGGCTGAAGGAAAAACTGAAAAGCCTTAAAAATGGAGAAACAGGATATAACTTTATCCTGGACAGTACGGGCAGGCTGATCTATCACCCCGAACTGCAATCTCTCGATATGAAAAACCTGGACGACCCCTCGATCTCCACCATAGTCAATATGATGTCCGAAGCGAAAATCCGAAACGGCGAAATCATTCAGAACAGCTATATAGGTGAAACCGACGGCCAGGAAAGAATGATATCCATGACCTATTATGAAGAAATGGACTGGTTTATCGCCTCCAGCATTTCCAAAAAGGAAATCTACGGGATTCTCTACACCCTGGGCAGAATCCTGATCTTCATTTCCCTGGGGGCTTTCGTTGTCATGAATTTTGTTATCTTCTGGCTGTTGAAAATGATGCTGACACCTTTGAAGCGGATCAGCTCAGCCGTCAACCAGGTTTCGGAAGGCGATATCAGCCATCAGATAGATATCTATACGGCTGATGAAATAGGCGCCATGACCGGAGACATCAACCATCTGATCGAAGGGCTGAACAAAGTCTTCTGCCGGATGAAACACGATGTGGAAATACTCAATTCGTCGATACAGGACCTCAGCAGCTCGAGCAAGGAAATTGCGACGACCTCCAACGAACAGGCTTCGGCGGTTAAAGAGATCGTTACCACCATGGAGGATTCGGACCAGCTGTCGAAAGGCATAGAATCGATGATCAACGAGGTCTCCAACATAGCCAATGCCACCAAGGAGAAAGTGAAGAACGGCGTCAACAACATTGAGGAAAGCCTGGTGAAGATGAGCGAAATCCGCACATCCAACGATGACACCATTACGGGAATCCGGTCTCTCAGCGAGAAGATCGAAGCCATATGGGAAATCGTCACAATCATCAACAGCATAGCCGACCAGACGAAGATCATCGCTTTCAACGCCGAACTGGAAGCATCGGCCGCGGGAGAAGCGGGCAAGAACTTTCAGATTGTCGCTTCGGAGATCAGGCGCCTGGCCGACAGCACGGTGAACTCCACTTCGGAGATCAAAAGCAAAATCAACGAAATCCAGAGATCCTCCGACAGGCTCATTACCGCATCGGAAGACGGCACGAATAAAATCAAAGAGGGAGACTCGCTGACCCAGAGCCTCCACCAGACCTTCGAAGAGATAATGGAATCGTCGGAAATAACGGCCGGTTCCGCCGACAACATCTCCAGTTCGATCAAGCAGATGGTCGTGGCTTTCGAACAGATACTCCTGACGCTGAAACAGATATCCGAAGGAATCAACAACTTCGTAATTTCCACCAATTCCAATACGGAAATCAGCCAGAAACTGAAAGACATGGCCAACAGCATGGGCACCTTCCTCTCCTACTACAACACGACCGATGTCTGTTCCATGGATCAGTCGATGGAGAGAAAACCGGAGAGCAAAGGCTGATAGAGTTATTTGAAATTGAGAGTGACCGCCCCGTCCCAGCGGTCGGGGGGGTCGCTTCTGTATTCCTCGCAGCGGTCGAGAAACTGGCTTGTGGGAAAATCCTCCGGGAGGATTTCCAGTGCTTCTTCAAGATACTGTATGGCCAGATACCAGTTCCCCATCAGGTACATGGATAGCCCTTTCTGATAGAGCTCACGCCACTTTTCAGGATACAGATCCGGTTCGATCTCCAATGAATAAATCCGGCTCGGTTCCGTTTTCCCCTTGACCCGCGCCACATCGACCAGACGGCAGAAATAGTCGTTCTTCAGCTGATGATACATAACTTCTGAAATAAGAATATGGCGGTGATAATGCTTGCAAAGGCTTTCCAGCCGCGCCGCCAGATTCACCGTATCGCCGATGGCCGTATAGTCGAATTTGACGGAACAGCCTATGTTTCCGATAATGGCGACCCCTTCGTTCAGCCCCACTCCGATATGGAAACCCTCTGAAGGAAGGGTCATGAAAGAAGTGTTGTTTTTGCGGTAGGTCTCTATCATCTCTTTCGCGGCGCGCGCCGCCCTCCCGCAGTTGTCGGTGTAGCTGATGGGGGCGCCGAAAATGGCGAAGATGGCATCGCCGATAAACTTGTCGATAGTCCCGCCGTTATCCTTGATAATGCTCCCCATAGATGTGAAGTGCTGGTTGAGAAACCGGACGATATTCTCCGCGCTGTTGTGTTCGGCTATGTATTCGAAATTCCTGATGTGGGAAAAAAGCACGACGATTTTCCTCTTTTCACCGGTCATAAGGTCCCGTTCTGAAGTTTTTACCAGCAGGTCTTCGATTATGGGAGCGGGCAGAAAACGGGTGAAAGCCCTGTATAGCGTTTCAGTCTCCAGTTCCGAATTATAATGCCGCACCGCCAGTTCCAGGGTTTTACCGCATTTATCGGAGACAAGAGCAGAGAGTCTGGCGGCGGCGCTCCGCTTCTCCCCATCGGAGAGATTTCCGCAGGCCAGATAAGCGGAAAACCACGGGTGGCTTTCCAGAACTGAAAAAATTACTATCCCGATCGTCTTATCCTCAGTTCCCGAACCGCCCGATTGACTGGCGAAAGAACAGGTCCAGTCCGCGTCCACGGGAATAAAAGCTTCGGGCTGTTTTTTTCTGCAGGCCTTCATAATTCCGGTCCTCAGCTCTTCGGTCCAGAATCCGCCGCAATAGAGATGGCGGATTTCCTGCTCTCCTCCCCGGAACTCCATATAGGCGAAATCACAGCCGGTTAAGGCGCATGTCCGCCGCAGAAGCGTGTCGATAACATTCTCCATGGAATTGCCCGCGATGGGCACCCCTTCCAGCTGAGCGCTTGCGTATTCCAGAAAAATCCTCTGTTCCAGACCTTTTTTGACCGTACTGCCGCAGCCGCCTTGCTGAAGCGCAATGGGCGCGCTTTCACCTCTTTTGTTTTTACTGTATAAAAGCCTGTTAATAATCAGCTTGAATTCCTGTTCGTCGGGATCGAAGCGGGAAACCCACAGATTGACGGGTATATGGGAGCCCGGTTTTCTCTCCGAGAGAAGGACGACGGGAATGGAGGAGCAGTCGGCCCGCGATTTGAGACAGAAAATAAGTTCCTCCATCCGGCTGGAAAAACTGTCGCCCATGATAATGAGACGGGGCGACACTTGGGAAAGGGTTTCCCAGAAAACAGCCGGGTCCGTCAGGTGCCTGATGTTCCACGCTTCCAGCCATTTGAGAAAAGATGAGGCGAGCAGCCCCGAAGATTCGCAATAGAGAATATCCGTCACGGCGCGCCCTCCGTATCTTCCCAGAGAGGAATGTAGAGCTCCACGCCATTCTCAAGGCGATCCACCCGTTTCATGGGAAAATCATCTCCCGCCGACTGGAAAACCGATTGGCTGGCCAGAATATGGCCGGGATACTCCTTGGTCAGAGCTTCCAGTTCCTCGGCAATTCCGATGACATCGCCGATAGCCGTGTAATCGGATTTCTCCAGTGAACCGATATTGCCCACAATGGCTTCTCCCCTGTGGAGCCCGACGCCTATGGAATAGCCCGCCTCGGGGAGGATCAGACCTTCCGTATCGACTTTCTTCAGATTTCTCACCATATCCATAGCGGCGATAAGCGATTGCTTTCCGGTGTTTTCCAGAGACTGGGGAACGCCGAAAAAAGCGACTATGGCATCGCCGATAAACTTATCGATACTGCCTCCCGCCCCTTCGATAGCCCCGACCATGGCATCGAAATGGTGGTTGAGGAATTCCACGACCTGCTGGGCGCCGTTCGATTCGGTGATGGTCGTAAAAGAGCGGATATCGCAAAAGAGAACGGTGACCTCCTGTTTGCCCGGCTTGACCGACGTTTTGCTTTTCTCCTGTTCCACCAGCTGGGGTATGATATCCGGCGGAACGAAGCGGGAAAAAATCTGAAAGATCTTCTGCTGCCGCAGCACTGTCTGGTGGTTCTGAAGTATCTTGGCAAAGGGAACGGCCAGTGGATCGAGGAATTCCATGATTCTTCCAATCATCAGCCTGTTGAAATAATGGTTACTCAAATGTCCGAAATGAAAGGTCGCCAGAACATCGCCTTTGTGATTTTTCAAAGGGAGACAGAGATAGGAACTGATTTTCTGCCGATCCATGGAAATTTTATCGAAATCTGTACGGCCGCCGAGAAAAATGGTCTCTTTGGGATTTTCCAGATCCAGACCTTTGAAATAACTGAAAAAATCGCTGAGGCAGAAGCTGCGGAAGTCATTGTAATCCTCGCGGTGGAGCATGGCCGATGGCTTCACATAGGCTTCCACATTGAGATGGCTGCTGAAAAGAAGGACAAGCAGGTGGGGATGGCAGATCTCTTCGAGCATACGGAAAAACTCGGTAATGGCTTTTTCGAACAGACTGGTGGACTGGGGGATTTCCGCCAGGTCCTTTTTCAGACGATTGAGCTGAAGCGATCGAATGAGCCGTTCCACGGAAGCCCGTTCCCCCAGTGAAAATTTAATGGGGAAATCAAAAGCCGTCAGATCCCTTTCTCCTCCGCTGAACCGGGCCGCATCCCTCCAGAGCGCTTCTTTATCCCCCTTCCGGTCTCCGCCCAGGGCAAAAAAGAGATTTTCCCTTCCGAAGGGAATCTGCTCGCCGTAAGACCACAGGGGGAGTAGGTCCGGGGGGAATTCTTCTCTCAAAGCGGAAACCAGATCCAGGCAGAGAGGGTCGGCCAGATCGGCCAGAACGAGGTGGGGTACATCATCGGGACTGTCAAAGGAAAAGTCACCGCCGGGGAAATGCTCGAGGATTGTTTTTTCATCGGATTCGAAAAGCGGCTTGTCTCTTCCCAGATAGAATATCCTACGCATCATTCACTTTTCCCAGCAGGTTCCTCACTTTTTCAAGAAGGCTTCCCCTGTCAAAATCCTTCTTATTGATAATGGCATTGGCTCCGGCTTTCATGGCGCTGTCCTTCAGCCCCGCCATATCTTCGGAACTGACGACTATGACCGGGGTGGACTTATACTTATCCTGCCGTCTCAGGTTTTCGATCAGGGTGATGCCGTCCATGCGGGGCATTTTCACATCGGTGATTATGAGGTGATAGTACTGTTTTTTCAGCTTGTCCAGAGCGTCTATGCCGTCTTCCGCCAGATCCACATTGTAGTGGTCCAGTTCGAGGATGGATTTTTCGATCTCCCTTGTCGTTTTCGAATCGTCGACAACGAGAATCTGCTTGTACTCCTTGCTTCTGGAGGAAAACTTCCGGCGGAACTCGATATTTCTTATCCCTTTGAACCGGTCAATGAGTTCGGGAATAAAGAGGATATTGATGATATCGAAGTTCTCATCGAATACGACGCCCTGTATGGCTTTCAGGTTGACCAGATTGCCGGGGAGGGGTTTGTAGATAAGGGAGGTGAACTGGATGACAGAATCGACAACGATTCCGATTATATCGCCCAGAGACTCGACGATGACAACCGATAGTTTATCGCCGCTGTAACTCTCCTCTCCCTCGAGCAGGGAAGAGAGAGGATAGACGGGAATGATCATATCGCGGAGACGGATGACATTGCGGTTGAGCACCTGAATGACATCGCTCCTCTGGACAATGAGGATCTCCCGGACGAAGGCCGCGGGAATCAGGAACCGCTCGTTGCGGGAAGAGACGAAGAATCCCGCCACAGTCGCAAGGGAAAGAGGCAGGGAGAGAAGGAATTCCGTTCCTTCGCCCCTGGTGCTCTCCAGTGTTATTTTCCCCTTGATGTTTTCGATATTGCTCCGGACGATATCGAGACCCACACCGCGGCCCGACAGACTGGTAACCTTCCTCGTGGTTGTAAAGCCCGACTGGAAAAGGAAGTTGACCAGGTTTCTCTCCTCCATCTCCCGGATCTCCTCCTCCTGATCGGGGTTCAGCTCAAGGGCTTTTTTCCGGATTCCCTCGTAGTCTATCCCCCGTCCGTCGTCGCGGATGGAAATGTTGATGCGCCCTCCTTCGGAATGGCAGCTGATCGATATGTTCCCGGCCTTATCCTTGCCTCCCGCAATCCTCTCTTCAACAGGTTCGATCCCGTGGTCGATGGCGTTTCTCAGAAGATGGATGATGGGGTCGTTGATCTGCTCCAGAATGGTTTTGTCGAGGAGAAGGTCCGTACCGGAAATGGAAAAATCGATTTCCTTGTCCAGCATCAGCGCCGTTTCCTCGACCATCTTTTTAAGAGGGCCGAGCACAATTTCCATGGGCAGCATTCTCAGGCCCAGAATATCCTCCTGGAGCTCAAAACTCATATGTTCCAGCTGGGCGGTTTCCTCGGAATAGGATTTGCGGATTTTCTGGACGAGCTTGACCGTGTTGTCAACCGAACGGGTATACTCCCCCGCTTCGGGGATCCGGTCGGAAATAAGGCGGAATTTATCCTGGATCTCCCGCAATCCCGTTTCCAGTTCGGCCAGGGTTTCATTTTCCTTTTTGAACTTGAACTGCTGGATAATCAGACCGTTCAGCTGTTTGACGATATCGTCGATGACGCTGACTTTTATCCTTACCGTGTCGTAATCCCCCAGACCGCTTTTTTTCTCCTCCGCCACCTCAGAGACCTCTTGAACCGACCCTCTGTCCCTGTCTTCCTCAAGATCATCGAGATTGAACTGAAGGCCCGACATGGCCTTCTGAAAAGCCTGTTTCAGCCGTTTGTGGGGGATATCATCGCTGCCCGTATTTCTTATCGCTTTCAGAGCCAGTTCCATATAATCCACCGAACTCAGAACCAGCTGAATCAGAGGCTTGGAAATAGCGAATCGCCTGTCTTTAACCCCTTTGAAAATATCTTCCAGACTGTGGGCGATCTCCTCGAGAACGGGATAGTTCATCATTCTCGACGAACCTTTGAGAGTGTGCAGCAGCCTGAGCAGTTCGGCCAGGGTTTCCGGGTTGTCAGGATCTCTTCTCAGGGCTATGACAACATCGCTGAGAAGGACGAGGTTCTCCTTCGCCTCATTGAGATAATTGTCTACAAATGCTTCTTTACTTATGGGCATATTAAACACTCCCCGAAGCGAGCTGTTCCCGCTCGCGATTGCAAATCAATTCAAAATAACGGGCGTTGAACCCCTCGAGAAGAAACTGGAAGTCATAGCGGTCCGCACTGATGTAGCGGCGGATCTGCTCGAGCGCGGCCTCCAGATTCTCAAGCTTTTCCTCTTTATTCAGTTCCCTTCCGCCGCTCCGCAGCAGATAATATCGGGAGGGCCAGAGTTTCGGGCAGGCCTCAACCGACGACCGGAAATGGGCCGCCGCCTCTTCATTGCACCCCTTCGAATAAGCGAGATAGCCGGAAAAAAAATGGAAAAGGCCGGGGAAACGGCTCAATTCCCGATCTTTGCCGAGAAACTCTGAAGCTTCTTCAAGATCCTGATTCTCCACAGCGGCGGCAAGATTCACGTACTGACAGACAAGCCCCGAGTCTTCGGGAGGACAGATTTTGCCCCTGCCCCTGTACCGGTTTATTCTCCGGCACAGTTCCAGGTCGTCTTCGGGCAGGCGGTGCCGGACCGCGGTTTCAAGGGAAACGGAGCCGCGAGCAGAGGAAGCCGGAACCGGAGCCGTTTTTTCCGCTACTTTCAAAGGCGCTTTCTTCCGGAAGAAATAGACACCGTGCCACTCCTCCAGTTCAAGCGCCGGATCGGAGATAAGCGCCGTTTCGGAAACGGAGAGGAAAAGAACCCCCTCTTCTTTCAGCTTTCCCGCTAAGCGGCCGATGATCTTCTTCTTGTTATCGGGGCTCATATAAATCAGAGTGTTGCGGAAAAATATCAGGTCCATATCCGGAAGACCGTCAAAGCTGTCGGAAAAAACATTGATCTGTTTTCTATCAATCTCTTCCAGGACGGCTCCTTCAACTGAAAAACTCTTCTCTTCCCTGTCTTTAATGGCCCGGTCCAATAAGTCCCGGAATTCTTCTCCGTCATGGCGGAAAGCCGTGTATCTGTAGGAACCACGGGAAAAAACCTCCAGCATTCTCCCGCTGATATCTGAAGCGGTCAGAGTAAACGGCCGCCGGCTGAACTCTTTTAACAGCGCGTAAAGAGAGAGCGGTTCCTCTCCGGAGGAGCAACTGGCGCTCCAGAGCCTGAGAGGCTCTCCTCCCCGTTCATTCCACCGGGGAATAAAAAAATCGCGAAGAGCTTTAAACTGCTTCTCCTCCCGGAAGAAATAGGTTTCGTTAATGGTAATGCTATTGAAAAAAAGATCCCGCTCTCCAAGGTCGCGATCCAGGAGATTCAGATAGGCCGGCAAATCCAGAGCCTGCTCCTCCATTCGGATTTTCACGAAGTTCTCAACGGTGGAGACATTGCTTTCGGGAACATTCATTCCCGTGGCTCTGAGTATATAGGCATTCAGTTTGTGAAAATCTCCCGCGTTCACACTCCGGCCATCCTCCTGAGAACCGGGCCGATCTCCTCGAGAGAGAGCACCCTTGATGCGCCGCCCAATTCAATGGCGGCTTTGGGCATACCGAAAATCATGGAACTGGCCTGGTTCTGAACAAGCGTCGTTCCCCCTTTATCGACAATAGCCTTGCAGCCTTTGGCGCCGTCCTGCCCCATTCCGGTAAGCAGAACCCCGGCGAGACGGCTTCCGTACTCTTCAAGAGCACTGAGAAACATGCGGTCTATGGAGGGTTTCTGGTTGGCTATAGCCGGTCCGTCGTCCAGAAGGGCCGCCCCTCTGCTGCAGACCAGATGATGGGTCGCCCTTGCTACCAGAACCGTTCCGCCCGTCAGCTTCTGCGATTCCCCCGCAAGGGAAACTTTCAGGTCCGTCGCTTCGTCGAGCCAGTCCGCATAGCCCTGATCGAACCCCAGCTCGATATGCTGGCTGAGCAGAATGGGAACGGGAAAATTCCCCGGCAGGTCGGACAGGACTTTTCTGACGGCTGACGGTCCCCCGGTAGAAGCCCCGATGACAAGCAGATCGAAAGGCTTCCCGATCCCCCCGACACCAGAATTCCCCCGATTGACACCCCTGGAAGGTCCGGTACCGATTTTCAAGGCTCCGAAGCGGGCCACATGGTTCAGAACATTGCGGAAGCCTTTCGTAAAAACAGGATCGTTCATTTTTGTGATATCCGGTTTCGGAACCACTTCCAGCGCCCCGGCGCTTATGGCATCGTAACCGATTTTTGAAACGTCTTCGCTGGTAAACACGATTATGGGCAAAGGAGCGCTCTCCATAATCTGCCTGGTGGCCTCAATACCGTTCATAACGGGCATATTGACATCCATAAGTATGAGGTCGGGCTTCAGCCTGGCCGCCATTTCTACACCGGCAGCTCCGTTGGAAGCCTCGCCGATGATATCAAACCCCTCCCATTCTCCGATCAGGCTCTTCATCATGGAACGGACCAGCATGGAATCGTCAACGAGCAACAGCCTCATACTTCCCCCTTGCGCCCGTTTCGAGCGAATAAAAAAAGAATTTCTGCAAATCAACGAAAAATTGTATCCTCTCCTCGCGGGGGAAACGGCAGCCGTATAAGCCCCTTTTCGAAAACAGGTTCGCCACTCCGGGAGGGAGCAGATTAAACTCACCGAGATCCATAGTCCGGATTTCAGCCTGACTGGTGACAATCATTCCCATATAACGTGAGGAAAGACCGTTGGTCCTGGATAAAAGCCTCAGAAGAAAGTTCCTGGCCGTCTCGCTGAAATCTTCCGGTTCCATGATCAGCGCCAGCTGAGTCTGCCCGGTCTGACCGCAGCGGAACAGGTTTTTCAGACAGCTGTTCATATCAAAAAGAAGAACTTTCTCGCCATTGTACCAGCTCCAGTTTGCCAGATAGGGCTGCCCTTTTTTCAGAGAAAAAATCCCATCCAGAGTGGTGCTGCCCGAAAACTGGTTCCGGTCAACCAGGAAGTCCAGAGTCTGATAATGAAGCTGAAGAAAATCGTGCCGGCCTTCATTAGAGTGATGCAAGATCGTTCTCCAGTTTTTTCAGTGTATTGTCCAGATTCAGGACAAAAATTTCATTTCCGTCCTCCTGGGGAGATATGGAACCCATAAAAAAGTGTTCCTCATCGACAGTGGAGGTAATTCTGTGAAGCTCGCTGTCGGGCAGTTTGACAATTTCGATCACTTCCGAAATAAGAAGGGCCAGCTGGTCATCCTCTCTGCCCAGAATGAGGAAAGTCGACGAATCAAGGCTTTCCCTATCGAAAATAACCTGCAGATCCAGCACTGTATAGGGCTCGCCGTGCCGATTGATAAATCCTCTGATATAGGGCGGAGTGAAGGGAACGTAGAAGATGGGAACATTTCCGACGATCTCCCTCACCTCCTCGGCATATAAAGCGTATTTCCTGCTGCCGATGGTAATAATCATATATTTGCTGATGACCACATCGAGAGCTTCTTCCTCCGTCTGGTCGCGGTTTTTAGCTTTTTCGATTCTGTCCAGGAGCCCGCTGCTGCCTGTATCCATTTCGGAAAGGGGACGCCTCTTCCGTTCTTCCATAACCAGAGCCTCCTTCAGTGGAAATCAGCATCGCCTCGATAGAGATGAATTTTCTTGATTCCATCGCTGAATCCTATGTGATTGATCAGCTTTTCTATGACAATATCCCGGGCTTTATCTTCTTCGGCAAAGGACAGGCCTGCGGAATACAGGGATCTGTTTTCCTCCCGCCTGACCCATCGTACCACCGAATCGAATTGCAGCCTTTCCTCTTCGAGGCCGCCACCTCTGGGCAGAGCCACCTTCAGGGTTATGAGGGAATCTTCGCGCAGGGGCTGTTCGGTCAGGAGCAGACACCCTTCGGTGGTGATATCAGCCAGAAAACCGAGAGGTTCTCTCTCTTCATTTTCAAAAACTTTGAGATAATAATAGAGTGTACGTCTGTGTTTTTCCCGCAAACTCCCGCTCCTTAAAGATATATACTTAAATTCTAAATTAGAGAGCGGGAAAATTCAAAAAATACCTTACGGGGCGTGCTTTAAATCGGGCCGGGCGGCCCAGGCGGCAAAAAGGCGAACGCCGAGGTAGACAACGCGGGAACGGAAACGGCTCATACCGTCTTCCCGGCATATTTTGAGCATTATCAGATCGGCATCTTCCCGGCAATCGGGGTTCAGATACTCGCCCCTCATAAGCTGATAAAGTGCATCGTGAACAAGCGATCCGCGCATGAAATCGGGTGTATCGACAGCCGGCCCACTGGGGCCGTCCCAGGAATAGCCTTTTTTAATGAGAAGCTTTCCCTCGACAGACATTTCCAGATAGGTCGTAAGAACAGGAAGAATCAACTCCATGCCCGTGTCATAAGAATAATCTTCTTCCAGAGTGTATTTATACTTTCGTCTCTTTCTGTATTTTATCAAAAGAATCTCCTCAGAAAGCATGATAGTATTATTCTAAAATATCAGCCAGCATTTTTATTCACCGGCGGCGATTATCGAGTAACGGATATAGGTTTTATTCCTTTTCGCCCTTTTAAAACGGAACCAGAAAAAATAACGGGAAGACATGGATGCCACACTGACGCTGATGGATATAGCCAGATATGAGAGCGCCACGGCAGCCAGATAAGGAGCGGGCATAGAGGCGCTGAGCACTTTGAGTTCGAACATCATGGCGATAAGGGAAACGACAGAATAAAGCGCACCGAGAAGATAAATGGAATCAAAGCGCTTTTTCACGATTTGCGAAACAGGACAGTCGCCGAGCCCCCAGTTGACCATGGCGCTGTAAATAAAAACGAGCAACGCCGGCAGAAGAAATGCCGATCCGTTTTGGAATTTGCCGTTCAGCGCGATAAGGACGGCGCCGCTTGCAAAAAAAAGGACGAACTGGAAGTTGAGTATGTTTCTGATGGTTCTGGACATATAGTGATCTCCTTGCTTTACTTTTGTACTTAACACTTATTAAGCAAAGGCTATGCCAAACTCCGAGAGTCCCTTAAAAGGCATGACTCGATAAAGAAACAACACAACATACAAATCTATTTGTACTTACCCAATTTTATTTGTTCTTATTCTCCTCTTTTTTCCTTGTCTTTTTATCTCCATTTCATTATTTCTAATATATGAAATACTTTATTCTAATTTTATTAGCTTTTATTACTTCTCCTTTCTACTCCCAGTCAATCTCGCCTTCGAGCATTTATGATTTCACTGTCAAAGATATAGACGGACGGGATGTCCCGCTGGACAGCTACAGAGGAAAAGTGATCATGATTGTCAACGTCGCCAGCAAATGCGGTTACACCTATCAGTACGAAGGACTGGAATCCCTCTACAAAGATTATGCCGGAAATGATTTTGTCATACTGGGATTTCCCTCGAATGATTTTCTCTGGCAGGAACCGGGAACGGAAGAAGAGATAAAAAACTTCTGTTCGGTCAATTTCGGAGTGACCTTTCCCATGTTTTCCAAGATAAAAGTCACGGGGCGCGATAAAGAGCCGCTCTACGAGTTTCTGACATCAGATGAGACAAACAAAGATTTCTCCGGAAGGATAACCTGGAACTTCAACAAGTTCCTGATTGATCGCGAAGGGAATATCGTGGACCGCTTCGACTCCAAAACCGAACCGCAAAGCGAAGAAGTGCTGAATGCTCTGCAGAAACTCCTGTAAAGGGAATAATTGAGATTATTTCCCTTCCAGCAGTTTCTCAATCCCGTATTTCTTATCGATGGAAATGGCATCACCGGCCACGCCTCTATCAAGGAGATAGCGGCCTGTGTCGGCCAGGAACTGATCAGAGCCGATGATGTAGTAAAAATTATCGGCCTTTGACAGCGTTTCATCTATTCCCTTATAGAAGTCAGCTCTGTCGCTGAAAAAGCGGAAGGAAAACCCTTCGGCTGTATGCTCCTCCATCTGCTTCATGAAATAGGATTTACCGGTTTTATCGATATTCAGACAGCTGAAAGAAAGAATCCCCCGGGGATCAACTTCATAATCTCTGATATAGGGCCGGCAGGTGGATATGGCAACTCCCATAGTGATAAAGACCAGGTTTCTCCCCTCTCTGATCAGCGGCATCCTGTTGTTTAAGCCATAGACGAAAAGTCCGTCGCCTTTTTTCAGCCCTGACAACTTTGTTTTAAAGTCCGAGGCGGATGAACGAATCCGGGTCGTGAATTCGAGAAAGGGCTCATCTTCGTAGGAAACGATTGACATATGCCGCTGGAAATCCTTATCGATCTCCTTTACACCCGTAGGAGGCTTCAGGCTGAAATGTCCGTTCGCTCCCGTCTCCCAGATGAGATTTTCCGGCCGTGTGCAGCGGAAAGTAAAAGTGATATCATCATTTCTCTCGATGCTGATGATTTCTATATGTTCTGCGGTTATATCTTTTTTTTCACTCACTGAAGAACACTCCTTTCCTGTAAAAAATTATCAGAAACGGCCGGGAAGTCAATAGTTATTATTATCCCTTTGTATAAGGTCCCCTCATTTCAGGAGGCAGGAGGGCTGCCAACTCATGCATGATCAGATCTGTCATTTCCTCTCTTTTTTTCGAATCGGCCTTGCCCGGAGATTCCAGATAAATCGGCCTGCCGGCGCGAAGCGTAATCGGCGTTCTCCTCAGGCGCTTGAAATTGGACCAGAATTTTTCCGTTCCCGCATGGGCAAGAGGCAGCACCGGCGCACCTGTTTTCAGAGCCAGGGTTACGATGCCCGGCCGCCCCTTCTGCAGAACACCTGTGCCGCTGCGGGTTCCCTCCGGAGCCATGCAGAGAAAGCGTTTCTCCTCCATGGTTTTCACAACCTCGCGAAATGCCTTGAGATCGACTTTCTCCCTGTCCACGGGAATGGCGTCAAAGGTGTTGAAAAGAAATTTAAGGAATGGCGTATCCCAGGTCTCCTTTTTGGCGAAACCGCGGACTGAACGGGGATGGAGTACAATCTGCATTAAGGGAGCATCGAGGAAATTGATATGATTGATGCAGATAATAACAGGCCCTTCCAGCGGAACATCTTTCAGTCCGGAGTCATCGATCCGGCAGAGCATTGTCAGAACCGCTTTCAGGAAGGCGTTTGTCAGAGTGCGGCGAATTATCATCTAAGTATGAATTATCCTTAGGGGACCGGGAATGCAGCTGACCTCAAGTTCCCTGCCGTCAATACAGACAGTTTCGCCATCGGCGTGAACGACAAGCCCCCCGTCCAGTGCTTTAATATGAAAATGATCAGCGCGATCCATCGTAATCCCCTCCAGTCCCCGCTGCGTTCCCTTCGTGTAATGAAAGATAGTCTTCATCAGCTTGAACCGGGTTAAGTGGTCGACCATACAGAGATCGAGCATTCCATCGTTATTCACAGCATCGGGAGCCATATAAAAGAGCCCCCCCATGCGCCGGCCGTTCATCAGAGAAATCTGAATCACCCGTCTGACGATTTTTTTATCACCGTAAACCATTTCGACTTCCGGAGAACCGGAAAACTTGATAAGGGTTTTCATCGTTCCCGCTATATAGGCGAAGGCATCGTGAACATGCTTCATCTTCGCAGCCTCCAGTCCGACGACCGTGTCGAAACCTATTCCTATACCGTTACCGAAATACCGGCCACCGGGGTAATCGCCGCCTTTAACGAGGCCGAGATCAAGAGGCGAACTATTGCCTGATTTCAATACATGCAGCGCCTCATCCAGCCGGGCCGGAACATGGCCTCCATAGGAAAAATCGTTTCCTCTTCCCATGGGGAGTACGCCGAATAGAGGAATCTTATCTCCCCGGCCCTTCATCAGCCCGTTCAGAACCTCATTGCATGTGCCGTCTCCGCCGGCGGCGATAACCGCGACATCCGGCACAGAAGCGAAGGAAGCCGCCAGATCGATGGCATGGCCGCTGCCTTCAGTGTATTTTATGGTGTAATTGATTTTTTCCTTTTTAAAAAAAGACTCCACCAGGGGCAGCTTCTTCAGCGCCGCACCTTTTCCCGCGGAGGGATTGAAAATAATAATGTGATTTTGAATCATGAAACATTATCAGTTCAGTGCAAAGTATTGTAAAGATAAAATTACCTGTATTTTTACAGATTGTGCATCGTAAGGGAATTCCGGGACTGATTTTGCAATCCCGGGCTCCCGGCTCCTATCGGGGAATTTCATCCCCTCGGGGCTTTACATTTTATCCATCTTTATCTGTTTGAGAAGCTCTTCCGTTTCGCCGCCGTTCCACATGGCCAGAACTTTTCCCATGGAATCGATCTGCACAAAGGTATGCTGATAGGTAATTTCGTATTTTTGCTTCAGATCCGCCGAATCATCATAATCGACTGAGAGAAGATTGATCCCTTCCAGTTTCATGGCATTCATCTCGAAATCTTTGACAGCGGCCCGGCAGGTGGGGCACCAGGAAGCGTTGAAGAAGAGAACCGTGGGCGTTTCCTCCGCCATCATCATGGCCTTATCCATGGAGACGAAATCCATAAGACCTCCGCTCATGGCGGACATCTCCATGGTATCATCTTTTTCCATCGAATCCATCTCCATTGAATCATGACTATCCTGACCGGCCATATCCTTTTCTCCGCTTGCGAAAAGGCCGAATGAAAGAGCAAAAAAGAAAGCAGTGATAATTGTAAACAGTTTCATGTGTTTACCTCCTGCTTACAAAGTTAGTTCCCAAATGTCACAAAAATGTAACGGAAGGATAAATAGTTCATAAAATCAGTAAAGATTATTTCCTCAGGATCTTCTCCATGGCTTTACCCCTGGCCAGCTCGTCTATCATTTTATCGAGATAGCGGATTTCCCGCATAAGCGGATCTTCGATTTCCTCGACTCTGACGCCGCAGACGACTCCTTTTATGAGAGTCCGGGAGGGATTGGGAGCCGGGCTTCCGAGTATGAATTTTTCGAAATCCGTCTCCGCTTCAATATGCCTGTCCAGCTCTTCCTGACTGTAACCGAACAGCCAGCCGATGATTTCGTCGACTTCAGCTTTGGTCCTTCCCTTTTTCTCAGCTTTGGCGATATAGAGGGGATAGACGTTTGAAAAGCTCATGGCAAATATTTTGTGTTTTTCCATGGGGAGAATATACAAAGAATGCGGCGGATGGTAAAACATCATGTTTATTGTATTTTTCTATATTGCGATTTATTCTGATAAGACACTGATATAAATGAAGGAAACTCCCTTATGCCCCAAAAATCTGCTATAGAAAACTGGATCGATAACCACAGAGAACTGCTTCTGCTTACCATAATACTCCCCTGGGGGAAACTGTTTTCATGGAAGGACCGGCTGATTTCCTTTCTGACCCGCCCCGATCCGAAAGACCATGAAAAGCGGGTCCATAGAGTCGTCTCCGATGTCCGCCGCCTGTCCCGCCAGGCGAAAGAACTCCGCACCGACAGAAGGGGAAACCGCTCCTTAACCACGCGGATTAGCGATAAAAGCCAATCACAACCCATAGGGATCAGGGATTTGAGAAGCGTTGTCTCAATAGATGAAGCCGGGATGACTGTTCGCGTCGAACCGTTTGCCACCATAGGCGACGTGGTCTCCCATCTGGATAAAAAGGGATATCAGCTGGAGACGGCCATCGAAATGAAAGGCGCAACCATAGGCGGCCTGGTTCTGGCCATCGGCATGACGACAAAGTCCCATATAACCGGCTTGATGCACGATATCGTCGAGGCCTATGAAATCGTCACAGCTGAGGGAGAACTGCTCAGGGTAACAAAAGAAGGCGAACACGCCGACCTCTTCCGGGCCATTCCCTGGAGCCATGGCACTCTCGGTTTCCTCGTGGCAATTGAAATGAGAATTATCCCGGCGACGCCTTACGTCCGGCTGGTATACCGCCCTTTTTACAGTCTCGAGACCTATTGCGAAGAGCACAGCCGCCTGCTCCATTCGGACAATCCCCCGACTTATCTGGAAGCTCAGGTTTTCGGACGGAATAAAGCCGTTATCATTGAAGGCTATCCCGCCGGGAAGGAGGAAGCCGGAGACTTTCCCGTCAACGATGTAAACAGCTGGCACAAACCCTTCTTTTTCAAACATGTGGAATCGATGCTCGAACTGGGAGAAGGGAGAGATTTCAGCGAACTGGTGCCTCTCACGTCCTTTCTCATGCGCCATGAAAGGAGCATGTGCATGACCATGGGGCAGATTGTCCCTTCGGCAAACAATGTGTGGTTCCGCCGGTTCTTCGGCTGGACCCTGCCCCCCAATATGCCCCTTCTCAAAAGCTCGCGCCCGACAGAAGAGCGGGAGAGATCGATGAAAAGGCAGGTCTATCAGGATTTCGCTTTTCCATCGGAACATCTTCAGGGAATGCTGGAACATCTCCATGATGAGTTCGAAATCTATCCCCTGCTGATCTACCCCTGCCGGGTTTTCGACCGGGGAGGCATGGTTCGTCTGCCGGGACAGAGAGCTGTGGAATGGGACGGAACGGAGAGAAGCGCTCTCTACTTCAACATCGGGATCTATGGCGAGCCCAAAGCCGTAAGAGAAGGAAACTTTGATTACCCGACGGTTAACAAAGTAAGAGAAATCGAGCAGAAAATCAGCGATCTGGGGGGATTCCTCCACACATATGTGGATATTTTCAGTACGAAAGAGGAATTCGAGGCCATGTTCGACCACAGCCTCTGGAGAAAAATGCGTCAGAAATACGGAGCCGAAGGCGTTTTTCCGGAGATTTATGATAAAGTCAAACCGGAGCTGGATCCGCTGCAGTTTGTAAGGTGAATAATATATGACATTTCTTTATATCATAACAGCCCTCTCTCTTTTAGTTTCCCTGGTTTTCAACAGAAAAAAGACCGGCAAGGCTATACTCTCCGGCGCTAAGAAACTCTGGAAAATAACCCCGCCCTTTCTCTCGGTCCTCATGGGCGTATCAGTCGTACTCTATCTGGTCCCGCAGGAGATGATTTCCCGGACTCTGGGGGGGAGCTCCAATTTCGCATCTCTTATCACAGCCTCCCTCATCGGCTCCATTACATTCATGCCCGGCCCCATCGTCTATCCGCTCTGCCGGATACTGGTGAATCAGGGAGTGGCGTACAGTATCATAGCCGCATTCTCCACGACACTGATGATGGTGGGGGCCATAACCTTCCCCATGGAGAAATCCCTCTTCGGCTGGAAGTTCGCCTTAATGAGAAACCTGGTCAGTTATTGTATCGGGCTGGCGATCGCCGCGGTATTCTTCCTGGTACAGGGGGTTCTCATATGAAAGATACAAAGAAAAAATTCCCCGTCAGAATCGCGCTGTTTGCTGTTTTCTTCGGCTTTATCGCTGTTTCGCTCATAACAGGCTATCAGCCCGGCAGGGATCTGGGATCCAATTTCCTCTCCTTCTTTCTGGAGATGGTTCAGGTCCTTCCGGCCGTGTTTATTCTCATCGGGCTCTTTGATGTGTGGGTCAAAAGAGAAACCATAGAAAAGCATTTGGGACAGGGAGGAGGAGCAAAAAGCTTTTTCTGGGTCTTCATACTGGCGGCTCCCATGGCGGGAGGACTTCTTCCGGCCCTGCCTATTGCCCATGAATTGCATAAAAAAGGTGCACGATTTACGGTTGTACTGGCTTTTCTCGGCGCGGTCGGGATCGGACGGGTTCCCATGGTCCTCTTCGAATCGACCTTTCTGGGAATCCGTTTCAGCCTTATCCGCCTGATAGCCTCCATCCCGCTGGTTATCGTCACAGCCGTATTTATGGGACGATATCTCGATAAAAGCGGATATAGGATTCCCGGAGAAGAGCCTTGACCGACGACAGGAAGAGCAAAGTCAGCAAGATGAAAAAAGTATTAACAGGACATTGCTTCTACTGCAAGGCAGCCATATATAACAGTGAGGGATTCCGCTCTGTTCCCCTGGGTTGCGATCCCTCATTTATGGTATGTCCGGATTGCGCCGATTCGGCAGAAAATGAAGACGTCGATCTGGAATCCCTCGACGAATCTTAAAATAAACTGGCCGATCGGCAATTGACGAATTAAATTATCAATATGAATATATTTACAGTGAACTGGCTGGCTCTGGTAATATCTATCGTATGGTCTATGGGTTTGGGAATGGTCTGGTACAGTCCCAAATTATTTTTTCCCATCTGGCAGAAAGCGGAAGGGATTACCGATGAGGATATGAAGAATTCCAATATGGGAAAGACTATGATTTTCGGCTTAACTGCTAATTCCCTATCGGTTTATTTCTTCGGGATTCTCGTCAATCTGACCGGGATTGCATCCTGGCAGGGCGGCCTCGGCCTGGCGGCTCTCGTCAGTTCAGGAATCATCACGGCTTCTGAAATCAATAACGGAACCTTTCGGATGACCAAACCGGTGGTTTACCTCATTGACGGCGGATACCGGCTGCTGATGCTGATCCCGGCTGGGATACTGTTCTCCATACTTTGAGAAAGCACCCCGCAGAGATCGCTTAAATTTCGATCAGCTCGTATTCCCGGCTGCCCAGCCCTATCCTGACTCCATGGTCCAGACATTCCGTCCAGTCCGTATCGGGATGGGTCATCGTGTAACGGTCTTGGTGATGATGTTCGATGTTGCCTGCGAGTTTCTCACCCAGAATGCTATTGCTTATAACCGGCATTTTGTTCGACAGATCGGCGCAAGCCTGATCGAGTGCAACGGGATCGAGAGAGACCAGCATCCCCACATCGGGAATGATGGGGATATCGTTTTCCGAATGGCAGTCGCAGTTGGGCGAAACATCGGTAATCAGCGAAATATGAAAGCAGGGCCTGTCCCGGCAGACCGCTAATGCGTATTCCGCCATTTTCCGGTTCATAACCGGGATGGAGGTTCTCCAGTCCGCCCCGATGGCATCGACGGGACAGACAGCGATACAGCGGCCGCAGCCCACGCATTTATCCTGATCGATATGGGATTTTCCATCTTTGACAATGACCGGAGCATCGTGAGCGCAAATCTTCTGACAGGCTTTGCAGGCGATGCAGGCTTTTGAATTGATATGGGGCTTCCCCTCGCTGTGCTGTTCCATCTTCCCCGCCCGGGAGGCGCAGCCCATACCGATATTCTTGACAGCGCCGCCGAAGCCCGCCATTTCGTGCCCCTTGAAATGAGTCATGGAGATGAGAATATCGGCATCCATAACGGCCCGGCCGATTTTCGCCTCTTTGACATATTCGCCGTTGAGCGGAACCACCGCTTCATCGGACCCTTTCAGTCCGTCGCCGATGATAACATGACAACCGGTCTGCAAAGGGGAAAACCCGTTGAGATAAGCCGTATCCAGGTGATCCAGGGCGTTTTTCCGGCTTCCCACATACAATGTGTTGGAGTCGGTCAGAAAGGGTTTGCCCCCCAGCTCCTTGACATAGTCCGCCACAACTTTGGCGTAATTGGGTCGGAGGAAAGCCAGGTTCCCCATCTCTCCGAAATGAATCTTGATCGCCGCATATTTATCTTTAAAATCGATATCCTCCATACCGGCGCGCTTGATCAGCCTGTGGAGTTTCTGCAGGAGATTTTCCTGTGTGGTGGTTTTAAATGTCGTAAAATAGACTTCTGGTTTCATAAATTCCCCGTTTTAAATTTTCTTTCTGTATTTCATTCCATGGTAAAATATGGAGTTGGCTCCAGGTCAATAACTTTTTCTGATGATTGGCATAATTATGCAAGGAGGCGTAAACTATACAACACAATCAAAAAAGGATTCCTATGAAAATGAAACATCTGTCAGCCTTATTCCTGCTCTTCTTATTGAGCTGTTCTCACACTCCTGAAAAAAAAGATTACCTGGGAGTCTACAGCATTATCAAAGTTCTGGAGGGGGAAGAATCGATTCAGATTTCCCCGCTGTTGAATCAGATAGAATTAACCGATTCACTCTACATCTACAGAATTGACAGAAACGGAGATAATCTGTTCTCCTCCGATGAAATATCAAAAACCGCCTATACATTCTCAGTCGACGATGAAGAAAACCCCTTTATATGGCTGGCGGGAAATGAATCCAATATTTATCTGCTAGATGATAAATACTACGACAGGCTTTTCAGCAGGATCGATGAAACCGGCAAAACTGTCATACTGTATACGAAAAAAGTGAGGTGAGGCGTGAGAAAATTCTTATCAATTTTATTTGTGATAATCCTTTTCCCGCTTGCTTCACTGTTATTTAACTCCTGCAGCCAACAACCGGAAAAATCCGATTTCTACGGAAGTTACAAGCTGATAAAAATCAGGCAGAACGGATCCATACTGAATATTGACACTCTGGCGATGATCGAGTTGACCGATGAGCTCTACACATCGGCGATCGACCGAAACGAAGATTATGAACTATCGGAAGAGGAAATTGTTTCGGTGGCCTATTCTTTTCATATTGATGATGAGAACGAACCCTATCTTATAATCAACAAAGATCCGGCCAGGGTGTATTTATACAAGGAAGAATTTTTCGATCTGGTTTTGAAGAAGATCGACGGGCTTGGGAATGAGACGGTTATGTATTTGAAGGAGTGATTTGATACAGATTGATAGTTAGATACATCTGGGGGAAAACAGTTTTATTCAGGATTATTCATGGAATTCCGTATCCGCGCTAACATTTCCTCAATAGATTTTATGGCCTCTCCATCGAGTCCCAATTCGGCTCCCCTTTTCTTCAAATCAAAAGGCAGACCCTGATTTTCCGCATCGAAAGCTTCTTTCACTATTATGTTAATGACTTCGATTTCCTCTTTTGCTTCGGGAGAGACTTCTTCTTCAGAAGCGAAGAAAGATTCCCAATAATCTCCCGGAAACGACATACCCATATCCTTTTCCATGACGGTGTATAAAGGCATGGAAAAGATATAGTCCGGTTCTTCAGGAAGCTCGTAATCGTTAACCAGTTTACATAATTCCCTGTATCCTTTCAGAGTCATGGAAGAGAAATAGGCTTCTTCCGTTTCGCTATTGAAATATATCTCACTGAAGGGAAAGGGGTCATTGGATTTTGCCTTAAGACGAACAATTCCCGACGATTCATCAATATTGAATTTTTTAGAAAGCGCGTATGGATCAAAATCGAGAAGAATGATTTCCATCCAGTTTTTTTCGACAAGTTCTTTCTTGTTTATTACCAGTGGTGATTCCATGGTTTGATCTATCTGAAAAAAACAGCCGTAGTATTTATGAATGAAAGATGTAAAATCTTCAGCTTCGTAAAGCTCTTCATCCATCAACCGCATCAGGTCCAGCAGATGGTAGGCAAATGAACCTTTATACTGACGGATTATGCCATAGGAGACCCAGATTCCCTCTTCCAGTGGGAAAAGGAGAGATATAATAGGTTTATCAGTATCCATACCGGCCATGTTTCTCGAATGGAGCAGCATGGTCTTTTCCGTAAGCTGATCCTCAATAACCAGGACATCATCATCTTTTTTCTCTCTGATATAAAAAAGACTCCAAATAGGCTGGTGTTTTTTCCAATACTTCAGATATCCATTATGAATCGGAAAAAGAGACTCCTTTTCATTCCTGGCGAACTTGATTATAAGTTCAGGATCGAGAAGGACACGGGAAAAAAGCCAGGCGGCGATCATCATTTTCACATAATTATCGGGAAATCCGTCGAAACTATCCATGTAGGGACCGTGAATATTGGCAAACGCTTTATCCAGTTTATATTTTCTGATACCCCACCCGAAGACCCTGTCTTCCAGATGTTCCAGTTGCCGGTTGAACTCACGGGCGGCTGCCCTCTCTTTTTCATACATGGTTTGATTATACTGGTTCCTGGAATTATTGCGAAGAGGTAAAATTCAATAGACAGTCCCATACAATCGCTAATTCCCCGGCTATTGCAACAGCCGGTCCACCTGCTGGACCAGGTAATGGGGTAATGATAATAGCCGATACTTCACGTCTCCCTTGGGAGTGATTCTGTTCTCGTTGAAAACAGAGGGTTTATCGGAATTAAAACGAATGGCTAGGGACAATCCTTTTTCTTTTGTTATAGTCTGTAATGAACGGAGACTTCCTGTCCTGCCGGACTTCACTTCGATAGGGATGATTCCGCCATGTCCGTCTGTAATGAGGTAGTCTACCTCGGCCGATGCCCCCCGGCTCTCTCTTGTCCAGTAAAATAATTCCGGTTCCCGATAGGAAGGAAACTGATGATAGAGCTGCTGTCCGATAAATTGCTCCGCTAAAGTGCCCCTGTTAACAAAGTTCAGATCCTCGGCATTTTCAGTCTCTACAGGATTAAGCCCCAATTGCGTGAGACACAGTCCGATATCCAGATGGAGCGGTTTATAATATCGCTCGTTTTTTTCCGCAGCCAGAGGGATACCATTGGCAGATGAGTGAAATACAAGTGTCAGCACTTTTGCCAGGCTCAACTGCTCAATAGCCGAAGAAACCTCATTGGCTCGAACGTTCGGGATAATATGTGAGTAAATGACTTTTTTTCCCAGTTGAGCCGGAAGCGATTCAAAAACCTTTCTCAGGAGAACCGTATCGGTCTTTCCTTTGTACTTATTGAAATCGAGAATAAATGTCTCGATAATACTTGATTTTATCCGCTCCACATCCCTCAGGCTTCCCGATTCCCTGTAGGCGGCAATGGCTTCGGGCATACCGCCGATGATTGTATAAAGGCGGACCAGTTTGTTTAATTGTTCATGAACAACATCCGGCACGGCCTCATCGAGCGAATATTTGTTCAGAAATTCCAGTGCCCGCTTATGATCCAGGACCGAAATAAATTCCTCAAAGGAAAACGGTCCCATATAATATAGTTCTATCCGCCCGACCGGTAAGGAAAAATCCGGTTGAGCGAGCGTAAATTCCAGAAGGGATCCTGTAGCGATAACAGCCAGTTCTGGAATTTCTTCATAGAAATAACGAAGCAGGCCGAGAAGTTGGGGAACAGCCTGAATTTCATCAAAAAAAAGCAGCGAATTGTCCGGAGAAATATCCCTATTGAGTTCAAATTCGATGGCTTCAATCAGTTTTCGAGGGTTATTCGACGCAACCAGAGATGTAAAGGACCAGGCCTTTTCCATATTGAGTTCTATTAATTCCAGGCCGGATTGTTCTGCAAAGATTCTGACAGCTGTTGTTTTTCCGATTTGTCTCGCTCCGCGAATAAGCAGAGGTTTTCTCTTCCGCCCTCTTTTAAACCATTCGTCAAAATATTGAAGACACTTTCTATGTAAATGCGTACTCACTGGTTTACCCCATTATAAATCAACAATAATGATATTTTTATAGGCAATTTTATCACAAAAACTGCTAAATATAAAGGCAATATCGTTTTGAATCAAATTCCCCCATTCATATTCCCTAAGGATGCGCTACAATAATTCTATGGATCGTAAAACGGTAGATTACTACAATAGAAAAGCATCAGAAATCGCCGAAAGGTACAATTCCATAGAGAGTCCTCTCAAATCACTCATTCACCTGCTCTTTAAAAAAGGCGACAGGATCCTGGATATCGGTTGCGGAAGCGGACGGGATACGGCCCTGATGCTCGGAGGGGATCTCGATGCCTACGGCGTTGATCCCGGAGACGTCCTGTTGACAGAAGCCGAAAGGATATACCCTGAACTCTCGGGCCGCTTATTCCGGGGAAGCCTGCCGGATCTGCCGTCGAGGCTCCCCTCGCCTTTTGATCATCTGTACATGTCTGCGGTTATTATGCACATTCCCGATAAGGAGCTGCACTCCTGCGCTATCGCCTTGAGAAATCTGCTAAATCCCGGCGGGACGCTGGTTCTATCTCACTGTCCGCAGAGGGAGGGACTCGGCGATGATAAACGCGATGAGAGCGGCCGCTTGTTTATCCTCAGGTCTTCAGATCAGATTGCGAGTTTATTCGAGGGACTGGGGTTCCGGAAAAAGCAGCTGTTTCAGAATAGGGATGCTCTGGGGAGAGAGGGAATTGTGTGGGAGACTCTGGTTCTGGAGTATGGGGGTGAAGATGTGTTTTCCCGTAAGAAGTGAATTATTCTCTGATTACATCAGAGATTTGCATAATTGAACAGAAAATGCAATCAGAAGCAATATAAATCGTGTTTATAACCCAAAAGAGGAGAATAACGATTATGCTCAATTGCAAAGCCATAGAAAATACGTCAACTATAGTTGACATCTACTCTGAAGTTGAATTATTTTTAGTATTAACAGAGAAGAGTAATTAAAGTGCCCATATCCGGAAAGGAGATGGTCAGAAAGTATAAGCAGGAGGGTTGGACTCTCGACCATTTTGAACTGCTTAAGGAGTTACAAAAATGACTTATCACTTTGAAATCCATAAAGAGGAAGATGGGTACTGGGGCGAGTGCAAGGAATTAGATTCATGTGTTTCTGAAGGTGAAAATATAGAGGAACTTGAAGCAAACCTGAAGGAAGCTCTGGAAGGAGTTTTAACCGTAGATTTCCAGGGCGAGTTTGCTCATTCCCTGCCAGATCCGAAACTCTCTGAAAATAATGCCTATATGCAGATTTCAGTATCACCTGAAGTGGCTTTTATGGTCTATTTAAGAGCCTATCGCCGCAGGAAGAAATTGACACAGAACCAGATGAAAGATGCTCTGGGCATGAGAAGTAGAAACAGCTATGTCAAACTGGAGAGACAGGGTAATCCGACATTCAAAACAGCCGGTAGAATTTTGAAAGCATTTCCCGATTTCCCTATTGAAGAATGCTTTGACAGAGTCATACGATGATTATCATCAGAACGACGGAAAAGCTTCGCAGGTAATGGCGAACCAATAAGGCAAAAGCTATGTTCGGATAAACAGTATGGATCGTTCACTCCTGTCTCAATAGAAACAAGTCAGCAAAAAAGAGAATCTCATTCCTTTTCATTATCGAAAGCTCCAGAGCGAAGTCCGTATCACCCCGACTTTGAAATGCAGAAGCATTTTCCTGTTCGACAGCCAATCCTGCCCCTTTATGCTCAAGAGTATTTATCAGTGCGCCAATTGAGGCCCTTTCGGATAAAACGGCTTCCATGATCCTGTCAATTCCGGAAAGATTATAGAAATTCGCTTCGCGAAACCTCTTTTCTATCTCTTCATCTTTCAGCCAGTCCCCGAAAATTGGAATGGTATTAAACTGAGCCCGCGAAAGATCTTTCAGTATTCCCGAATACTGCATGAAGATTTCCGAATCAATAATCTCTCTTTCATCTTCACCGTATAAACTGTTTGATCTCTGAACGATCAGCTCGCGAATCCTCTGCAGAGAATTACCTGTGGATTCCAGAAACCCTTCCCGGGTCCTGTAATAGGAAATCATATCCTGATTATTTCTGATTGATTGGGCTAAGAACCGAATATGAGATTCCAGCTTTTCATATATGGCCTTTGAAGAGGGGCTATCTGTCCATAAAAGAGTTCCTGAGGACAGGCGCTCCATCGATTTACTTGTTTCTGAAATGGTCTGGTTGAGAAATCTAATGCTGCTGTTCTCTGAGAATAGCTGGAAAGTGTTCCCGAGGATATATATGCATATTGTTATATATATTTTTTTCATTATGATATAAAGATACTAATAGGATAGTGTTTCTGTCCACCTGGTAGGACTTAATCCTGTTTCAGGAAAACTTAAATATTGGGAACGGCATAAAAGAAGTTGATATAATGACTGTATTCTTTTTTTAAACTGCACGACTAAAAACAATCGTTGAGGTTTATTTCGGGGAAGGCTTTTTTTACCAGGCTGATGGATTCCATTGTGGGGTTTCCGGGAGTTTCCAGGCGGACATAGCTGTTCCTGTTTTTCAGTCCGATCCTTTTCTGAGCCTGTTCCAGAGTCAAATTACGGGAAATTCGGTAATGACGAACCAGCAAGGCAAAGGCTATGTTCGGTTGGACAGGAATCCGGATATATCTCTCATCTCTGTCGAGTTTTTTATCGGGGAGAGGGAACACCTGACTGGAGCCGGGCGGTTCATTCAGATAGAGGTTCAGAGCATCTTCCAGGCGGGATTTTAACTCTTCGAGCGTTTTACCATCGGAAAGACATCCTTTGAGTTCGACACTCTCCGCCCAGAAACCGCCATCCTCTTCTTCGAAAATTTCGAAATGATATTCCAATTTACATCTCCTTCAGTAATCTCTTTTCCAGGCCTTTGCCCAGATCTCTGCTATGATTCGGAATTGTCTGGTGCCTGGTACCTTTTCGCAGCTGGACATGACTGCCGGATTGACGGATTACGGTCCAACCATTTTTTTTGTACAATTGAATCATTTTCTTACCGCTTAAGGGCATATGAAAGCCTTTATCACTTTCACCTTTAATATACACATATATGTGTATATTGTCAAAATTGTGCTGAAGGTGCACAGAAAAATAAAATCGGGTCTATGTTTGCTCGGGTTCATGGTTATAAAAACAAGGTAAAAATAGTTGCTGATTTAAAATCAATGATAAAAGGTATTAGACAAGTCCAGTGAATGTTAAATTTTATAAAAGAAAGGAGACTGAACAATAAAACAATCGTGAGGTTTATTTCGGGGAAAGAGATATTCAGATAAAAACTATTTTTCACGTTGATACTTCTTTTTAAATTATTTTTCATGGATTATAATGAAATTTCACAGGAGAATACATTATTTTGGATTTTCAGGACCTTTAGGAGACTCTGGTTTCTCTACGAATGGTTGTCCAGTAAAAAGCTGAATCTGCCTGATCTGGAAACAGGGAATTTCGTACCGGTTATCAATCCTGAATTGCAATTTGCCCTTCCCGGTAAAAAAGTCCATCGCCAGAGAGTTCTCGATAACATGCCGGGAACTCCCGGATTCTGCCCCCTGGTGCGGAGAACACCTTTGCTGGAAGAATACACCGGAAAGAACCTTAAAGCACGGGCCATGGCTGTTATTGACCGCATACCTTCTGACATAATCAGCCGTACCGCATCATTTCTCCTCCTGAAAGACTCCAGAGCTTCCTACGCCATAGAAAATGAAGTTCCGCCCCACAAACGTATTGAGCGCTGGGGACAGATAATAGGCCAGGCTGGAACCAATGATCTATGTATTGAAGAGCTTATCAGGCTACAGGAAATCCTTATTGGCGATTCTCGATTTATCAAAACAGGATTACGCAGGGAAGGCGGTTTTGTGGGAGAACACGATCGGGAAACCGGAACACCCATTCCCGAGCATATAAGCGCATCGCACCGGGATCTTTCTGATCTACTGAAAGGGTTGACAAGTTATGCTTTACGAACCAGGGGAAATATGGATCCCGTCATTGCTGCCGCAGTTCTGGCCTTCGGTTTTATTTACATCCATCCCTTCAGTGATGGCAACGGAAGGATCCACCGCTATCTGATACACCATATTCTGGCAGAGAACGGCTTTAATCCCCCCGGTCTGGTCTTCCCTGTATCGGCTGTCATCCTGGACCGGATTCAGGAGTACAGAAAAACACTCCTGGGATATTCATCCCGTCTTCTTCCCCTCATTCAGTGGGAGCCGACAAAAGACAATAATGTGGTGATAAAAAACGAAACAGCTGCTTATTACCGTTTCTTTGATGCTACACCTCACGCCGGATTTCTCTATTCCTGTGTGGAAAGAACTATTGAACTTGATCTTCCCGAAGAAGCCCGGTTTCTTCAACGCTATGACAGCTTCAAAAGAAGCATTGAGGAAATAGTTGAAATGCCTTCCAGAACGGTTGATCTTCTCTTCCGTTTTCTGAAACAGAATAACGGAACCCTCTCAAAGCGCGCAAGAGAAAAAGAGTTCAGGAAACTAACAGATGGGGAGCAGGCTGCAATAGAAGAGATCTTTAAAAGAATATTTGAATAACTCCTCAGTCATTTTCGAGATGATATTGCGAGACGTTTCTAGTGATTTCATAAATCCGTCTTCAGAGCAATGTTACCGGAGAATATAGAGGCTGGAATTAAAAAAGCCAATAGGATTATTTCTTGTCAACAATGAGAACCCAGTATACGTTTATAGCAGTAGATAAATAGTATTAGAGAACAGAGCGATAATTGATAACATACGATTCTTTCAAAAAAGCAGTTAAAGACCTCTCTTTCGGAAAAAAAGTAGGACAGCATGTTTACACGCTGATAGATGATGTAAAAAAAGAATCTGCAGAACTGAAAGAATTGCTGAACCGCGTGCTTCCAGCAGATGAGACAGAATACAATCTGGTAAAGTTCTTTAAGAATGAGTTTAAACTTTCACTTCTATCCTACCCTACCTTCTGGGAAGAGCTTCATCCGGCTCTTGATGAATCACTGACTATTGATCTCAGTACCGGAAAATCAAGAATTGTCAGTTTTAAGAATAAAGAGAATAAGCCAATCCTCCACCGCAAGGAAACTTTCATCCATTCTACGAGACCGGAATATATTCTTTATTCCCGATTAACAGAAGAAGAAGAAAAACTAGGTCTCTATAAAGAAAAGTCCACAATCGGTTATTCCCATGGATGGCAGAAAGTTCTATTGGAAAAAGGTATCTCAATAAAAAGCCATGAAATTACAGTATCGGAACCTTCACATCTCGATAAAAATGCTGAAAAAAAGATTGATAGACACAAAACAGCGATTTCCCGAAATAACTTCTCAAAACCGATTCAGTTTTTATTAAAACATAATCTTCTTACTGAATACAAAACGCTGTTTGACTATGGCTGTGGTTTGGGAGATGATGTTCAAACTGGAATAGGTTGGGGCATTGGAGGTATTTTATGTATTGTGATCTGGAGATCATGGTTTCAGTTATTGATAACTTCCTTCAAGAGTAATTTTTTCTTAAATCCCCCCCGTTCTTTTAATTTTTTTAATCGAATTGTCTCCATCTCTTGAGGAGAAGATTTTTTTAATTCCAGAATGGCGAGAATTACTTCAGTAATATCTGCAAGCTCACTGATATTATCATCTGCCAGAAATTCATCTACCTCTTCCTGCAGTTTTCTATAAAGGAATTCCTTGTATTCCATATCTGATAAAACTCTTGTAACACAGTCTTTTCCGGAGTTTTTTATGATTGCAGGAATTTTATCCCGTATTAATTTATCATATTTGATTTTTTTATCCAAAATTGTTCTCCCTACCTCTTTTATTAAAGATCCTGATAGTACTTATCCCGATCAGCAAGCATTTTTTCTTTCAGTTCTTTTATATACTCTCCAGATCTGAACTCTTCTCTGAGTTTAGGGTGCCATGAGATACACTTCAGATCTTTCGAATATGACATAAAACGCTTACGCTCGAATTTTTCAAAAGGATTCTGGAGGATACTTCTCAGCAGGAGTTTGTCATCCATCAAGTAAGATTTATCATTGTACGGGCAGTTGGTGCGATCTACGGTCATATTATTTTCATGTCGTTCCAGATAAAAAGCCCTGTATCTAGCCATCAAGATGTTGATGTCGGCTTCTCCATCTTCATTCATGACTTCTAGAAAGGCTAATATAAAAAATATTTTGTAGCTGAAGGTATATGTTCCTTCTTCGATAAAATCCCGAAAATCATCAACCAAAGTATGTTCCCCATGCTCCTTGAGTCCTTTGGTTTCCCGAATTCGGAGCATACTATCGGGATGAAATAAATGAATGGTACTTCTTCCCATTGGAATACTCTGATCGGGAATGATATCACCTTTCCCGATCCATGAATTGACTGTTCCGGTAGATACAAACAGCTCTCGTGCCAGCTGTTCATTCGAAAGATAATTCTCATAGATTTTCTGCCAGGTGAAAATATCAATAGGATTCAGAGCCATGACTGTTTCATGGGTCGTATCGATTTCAATTAACTCCCGGCTCTTATCTGGTGCCTGTCCAACCAGAACACCCCAGGGCAGATACTGAAACGATTCAAACAAAGTGTGAAGGGTCCATGGTGAGTTGCGAACCTGGCCGAAAGCACCATAAGTATCTACTACATCGATTACATATAAGAATTCTTTTCCAGGATGGGGTCGAGTCCCCCGGCCGAGCTGTTGAGTGTAAAGGACTTTGGAAAGAGTCGGCCGGGCCATTACAAGAACAGAAGTATTGGGAGCATCCCATCCTTCGGTTAAAAGACTGCATGTACAAAGGAATTGAATTTTCCCTTCCATGTATTCTTCAATTTTTTTCTCCCGATCTTTATCTTTCCCATCCACCGATGCCGCTTTTATATTATTTTCATTGAGTAAAGCGGCCATCTCTTTCGCGTGTTTGACATTTACGCAGAATACTACCCCCTGTTTATCCGGCAGTTCTTTACCGAAATATTCAGAAACACAGCGTGCAATCAAATCATTCCGGGAAGAGACCGATACAGCTCTTTCAAGATCACTCCCGACGTAATCTCTTCTGTTAAATCGGATTTCCGACAGATCGATACTGGATTCAAGCCGGAACGCACGGATCGGAGCCAGTAAACCTTTTTCTATGGCTTCTTTCAGGTCCAGCCGGGGTTTATAGGTACTGAAAATATCTTCCAGGCGCTTTTCATCGAGACGCTGATCTGTCGCCGTCATACCCAGCAGAAAATCGGGTGAAAAGTATTCCAGAACTCTTCGCATGACCGGAGCAGCAGCATGATGTGCTTCATCTACAACAATATAGTTGAAAGTATCTGCTTCGAATCCATTATATCTGTTGGCGATTCCTCCATAGGTTAAAATCTGAGGCTTTCCTATGCGGCCATTATATTCTTCAATCTCTCTTTTCCACTGTCGAACAAGATCAAGAGTTGGAACAAGAATAAGAGTTGTAAAATCATCCCTCTCATTTCTGAACTGTGCGATATCTTCACAGGCGATTCTGGTTTTCCCCGTTCCTGTCGGAAGCAGGACCAGTGCTGCTGTTTTTCCTTTTTCTCTATCTGTTTTTAAATCTTCAAGGTAATCCTTCTGATGTGTATGGAGGGCAACCCGGCGATTGGAGATAATACTGGTCTGGATTTATACTGATCGAGTGGACCGATGGCCTCTTTCAGCTCCTCAATCATCACTCCCTGATTCAAAAGGGCCCGAGTATCCCAGCGGAAAAGTCTGCCCCCATTGAGAATAACGGAGTTCTGTTTTTCCAGATTACGCCTATAGCGGCTTTTTTTAATGATAAATGGATGATGATAAGTCACTCCATTTTCTTCTATAGCAAGCCAGGTTCCATCTTTTTTAAACATAGCATAATCGATGTACCCGGTTTTCCCTTTGTTTGTAATGAGGGGATATTCACGAACCAGGTATTTCAGCGCTTCTGTTCCATAGGCGTCTTCAAAGCATTTTTCGAAAAGATACTCCAGGGGGGATGGATCGATACTGGTACCGGACCGGTCATAGGTTTTAAAGCTAATAAAATCGGTAGTTTCTGCCGCCAGATCCCGATTATTAAGCCAGGGAATGTCCGGATCTCCTTCGAGATATCGCAGGACTTCACCTCCTCCGGACATCAATCTGTTCTGGCTTAGACAATAATGATGGTAATCAAACTCCATTGAAAAGATTTCCGGATGATCAATGATGATTGTCCGGTTAAGGTTTTCATTTTTGAAAACTGTGGCTATTTCTTTTCCGGAACAGGAGATTTTGTCTATGAGGTTGTATTGATTTATATTATTTTTGAAAATCATAAAAAATAGACCTATCCTACCGATAATTTCGCAGCTTCATCCCAAAGATATGGTGGCAGGGGTTCCTGAAGTTCCCAAGTAATATTCATCGGTTGCTGGCCGTAGGTTGAACGGAAATAAACCTCACCCAAATTCACATAAGAGATGGTTCTACCATACTCATCTTTATTCTGTTCCCGAACAAAAAGCAAAATTTTCTTTCCAGTATCTTCATGATTGATATAGGACAGACCCTTCCCTTTGTCAGGTCGAGCTGAATTTTGAGATTGCCAATGGAAAAGATACTCGTTAATAGCATAATCATTGTAAAGAGTGGTTGGTGAATAATGTTTTTCAAGTTTATTCAATGTAACAAACAACAACTCAATATTGAGGTTTTCAATTAAAATCACCCCTTCTCGACTGCTCGATCGTTTTTCAAAACTATGTTCTCCAAAGGCAGCGAGAATCTGATCGCGACTGTATCGTCCATGAATTTGTAAAGCAATTTCGGCTCCCAATTTCATGGGCATTTCAGACGTTTCCAGATCTCCTAGAATTAGTAAAAGAACTTCGAGACATTCCTTCTTCAATGACTCATCTTGAAGAGCTTTGAAACCATCAGAAATAGTCTCAAAACCTTCATCTTTTCCCGGTTTATTCCAAAAATCATAATAAGCCATTAGTGCCATTTGATTTTCGATTTCCGTTGATTGATCCCAAGTGAAATCATTACTTATTAATTTTGCAACGAACTTCAAATAGGATCGGGATTTACAGGTAAGAAAACGATTGGCAATGGCTTTTCTGTAAACCTCTGCTAATGTAGCATTTCGTGAAACAGATGATATATTAGCTTGAAAACATAACTGATTCCATCCAGTTTTATAAACATCATCCAATCGAACTTGGGGATTGACTTTAAGAAAATTCCCAACATTTAGATCCATCTCCGTATTATGCCTATAGTTTTGAATAAGATGAATCAATTTCCTCTTATTGATTATTGCATTCCGAATATTGTAAAGAATCCTCTCTTTAACCTGTTTTTGAAGCTGAATAGAGCACCCTAGGGGTAGTTGAGGAAAATTGTTTTGTACATCATCTACTGTCGATCTTTGATTTTTCCCAATTAAAGCTTTCATTTTAGAAGAATAATCATATTGAGAATTTCCATTTCCTACAAAGTCCAAAACCGTAAGACAATCTTTGTTATCACTCAGGCGAAGTCCTCGCCCTAATTGCTGCAGGAAAATAGTTAAACTTTCTGTTGGCCGTAAAAACAGCAAGGTATCAACCTCGGGGATATCAACTCCTTCATTAAATATATCAACAACAAAAAGAACATTGATGTATCCACGAACGAGTTTGTTTCGTAGTGTCTCTCTTTCTACGCTGTTATCACTAGTAAGTACATCAGCACGTATTCCTTTTTGATTAAATTGATCGGACATATATTGAGCATGTGCTTTTGTAACGCAATACCCCAAAGCTTTACTGTTGTGAATGTTATCGAGTATGTCATCCATGTTTCTTAATATGTGATCGACACGCTGTCTGTCATCGGTGTACACATTTGTCAATTCAGATTTCGCATATTGGCCATTTATCCATTTAACGTTGGAAATGTCTGTTGTATCCTCAATTCCAAAATACTGAAAAGGACAGAGATGCCTTTGATTGATAGCATCAGCCAAACGCAGTTCAGCAGCAATCGTTCCACAAAAATCATCGAGAATATTGGCATCATCCATACGCTCCGGAGTCGCTGTTAATCCTAAAAGAATTTCAGGTTCAAAAGTATCGAGAATCGGTCTGTAGGATTTTGCTGCGATATGGTGGACCTCATCGATAATAATAAAATCATAAAATTCCCGACTTAAAAGAGCTATAGATTCCTTCTGACTGTTAAAAGTCTGTACAGAAACAAAAAGCTGTCGATGATGATCTGGAATTTCACGATCGACCCATAATTCTCCAAATGAAGGATTCCGTAAAACTGCCCGAAATGTATTCCTTGCCTGCTTGAGGATTTCGACTTTATGAGCAACGAAAAGTAATTTAGCCTCTCGATTTTCTTTATAGTAATTCTTGAAATCAAAAGCCGAAATAACTGTTTTTCCTGTACCAGTTGCTGCTACAACGAGGTTTCGATACCGATTATGAATCTCCCGTTCTATTCTCAACCTTTCCAGGATTTCTTTCTGATGGATATGCGGCTTAAGATCGAAAAATGTTTCAGTTCCAATAATCTCTTCACCCTTTCCTTTCTTCAGAGAATGACTGAGTTTTTCATGATGAACAGGGTCTTTATGATTATATGTTTCAAATTCAGAAGAAGACCAATATGTCTCAAATGTAGAATTGAATTTATCAATTATATGAGGGATTTCCTTGGTTGTGACTTTTAGATTCCACTCCAATCCATTAGTCAAAGCTGACCGGGAAATGTTTGATGATCCGATATAAGCCGTATGAAATCCCGTATTTCTTTTAAAAATATATGTCTTGGCATGCAGCCTCTCGTTGTCACAGTTATAACTTAGTTTTACTTCACAATTTTGGAGCGAAGATAAAAAATCCACTGCTTTTTGATCTGTAGCGCCCATGTAACTTGTCGTAATTATCTTTATTCTTTTCCCAGTCTCTGCAAAATCTTTCAGTTCTTGAGAAAAGATGCGGATACCTGTCCATTTGATAAATGAAACGAGCCAATTTATTTCATCAGAAGATTGAATTTCCCGTTTAATCTCGCTTTCCAGACTAATTCCTGTATTGGAGCCGGTGAAAAGTTCACTCTGAGTGAGACCGGTAATAGGTGTAATTTTGGCCACATACTTCTTCAGATCCTGAGCAACAGGATTTTCAGTAGAATAGAGCGCTTTTAAAAGTTCACCTGATGTATCTAAAAGATTTTCATGAAAGGTTGATTCTTCCAGTTCATTTGAAAGCCAGAGAATAAGAGAGTTAGAAAGTTTAATCTGTTTTTCAATCCGCTGTTCATCCGATATGGGAAAAGAATCCAGTGCTACCTTCAAAATCTGAGTCAGATACCGGCTTAAATATATCGCGGCTTCATGAGTGTCTATTTGTTGCTTTTTTATATAATAGCTGGATTCGTATTTCTGAAGTTTTTTTTCAAAGAGAGTTGTTATTAGTTGCTCATAAATTCCGGTTTGCATCTCGTATCCATAATAAAGCATCTGAGTTTTTCCGCCATAAGAAAAATTCCTATATTGAGAAAAAGTCCTAGGCTTTTTCCACCTTCTGACAAGCGATTGCAAGGGCGCGAAGCGGTCCGGCTCCGCCGAACGGAACCCCTGAAAAGCGCGGTCCCGCCCGTCGGGGCGGGATGGTAGCCAACCTCCCCCCGGATTTCACCGCCCCAACTCCTCCACGTTTTTCATGACCCACAGATTGGCGGGATGATTGATATCTTTCGAACCCAGAACCATGGTAAATTTCTGGTCGATCAACTCCAGCTGTATATCGAACTTCTCCACCTCCCAGCGCCGCCAGTAATAGTTTTTCCAGGACCGCATCGTAATAGCACCGAATTTCTTCCGGTCCTTTTCAATGGCCTTCAGACGCCCTTTCATCTCTTTGTCCGCCTGGAACCGCTGTGCATCGGGTTCCCGGGAATGAAACAACTCCAGCTCCATGGCCAGCCACAGGAATCCTTTTAATCTACTCATTGAACAGTACCACTCCTATCTTTCTCAAAATCTGTCCCACATCCCGGTAGAGGGAGAAGTCGTTTGTTTCGTTGTCCACAGAAAAGCAAAGAGCATGCCAAAAAAATAATTGCTGAATATCGTTTTAAAAGTGTTCAGATAGAAACATCAATATCCATAATTTTTATAAACCACAATTTTTCTTGTGATAAACCAAAAATTTACCCAAATCCTATGATCTTGTTCCTTCATACTGAAAAGAGAATCCAGCCGTTCCGATAAGTCCTCCTGAAAACCTTCTACCGACACCAAGGTAGGGTATAATTTGACCAGAACCTCTTCTGGTGGTTCGGCCAGAATGCTGATTCCCAGATTCAGGAAGAAATAAAAAATCAACAAACTTATTGCCACATATCCTTTACATATATTACTATTTGTATAGGATGCGTGGCGTGATGATAAATAACAAACAAGTTCTTAAACTACTGGAAGACAAAAAACTCATTCGCTCGAAAGAACTAACCTCTATAGGAATGGACAGAAAAGCCATTCTGAGAATGGTGGATTCTGGAGAGCTTAGAAAAATAGCTTATGGTCTCTACTGTTCACCAGACTATATTCCCGGCCCCTATCATTCTCTGATAGAAGCTCAGAAGCTTGTAGATAAGGGAGTAATCTGTCTTACATCTGCTCTTTCCTATTATGAAATCGGTGTTCAGAATCCTTCTCTTGTATGGATGGCTATACCTCGCAATTCTTGGATTACAGAGAGACAAGATATTCCTGTTAGAATCGTCAAATTTTCTGGAAATGCCTATGAAGAGGGAATTGTTGATCGGGATATGGATGGCGTTTCCGTAAAAATATACAGCATAGCAAAAACACTGGCTGACTGCTTTAAATACAGAAACAAGATTGGAATGGAAACTGTCATAGAAGCTCTGCAGCTGGTCGTTCAGAATAATATGGCAACTATAGATGAGATTCTATACTATGCAGATATTTGCAGAGTCAGAAATGTTATGAAACCTTACCTGGAGAGTATACTTTGAAAGATATAGCCGCATCCGTTTTATCAAGATTGCTTAACATAAGTAGAGAAAACCGGGTATACCATAGGAAAAACATATACCAACGCACCACGAGCAACGGTCGACCTTTCTGAAACGGTGGGATGCAGCTACGGACTACACTTCACCCGATCTGAGCGGAGAGTTTGTTCTTCATGAGGATCTGAATATAAACGGGGAAAAACATGCTTCACATTTCAGTTTCGACTGTTTAAGTTCTGAGCCTTGAAGTGCCGCCAGAGAACTTTTCTGCCCTGAAGATTATGTTCGGTTGATAGAAAGAAACCGATTTCAAAGAAGCTATGAAGCTCTATGGAATTTGATTATTCTGTTCAGTTCATCTCTTTTTTTCTCAAGCACCATCTCAACATCATAACGGGATTGCATATTTATCCAGAATTCAGCTGAATTCCCGAAGAATCGGGAGAAACGCAAAGCTGTATCTGCCGTAATTTTCCTTTTACCATTTATAATCGCGGCTATTCTGGGCGGATCTACAAAAATAGCTTTAGCTAATGCGTAAGGTGTAATTCCCATCGGATCTAGAAACTCTTCTTTTAAAACTTCTCCAGGGGTGGATAATTCTATAAGATCATTTTCCATTACTTACTCCGTTCAATGATAGTCGACTATTTCTACTTCAAAAGCGGAGCCATTTGTCCAGATGAAGCAAATACGCCATTGATCATTGATTCGTATACTATATTGTCCCGTACGGTGACCTGTTAACGCTTCCAGTCTGTTTCCCGGTGGTATACGCAAATCATCCAAACTAACAGCATCATCAATGAAACCCAATTTTCTTCTAGCTATTTTGAATAAATCAGAAGGAAAATGCTTTACTTTTTGCCGGTTCCAAATATTAATTGTCAATTTATTCTTGAAGCTGCTAATCATTTTTAATATTAGTGCTAAATACTAATAGTGTCAAACACTAACTCCTTAAAAGAGGTATATATATCTCACAATAAAAAAATAGTTATATACTTCAAAACCGTGAAAAAAGAGGAATTTTTATAGTTTTTCACGGTTTTGGCTCAATATAAGCCAATATTACGACGCTTTCCGGGAATTCGACAGAGCGGGAAAAACATTGATACTGTTTATCGGAAAATGATGAGATTGATAAATTACCGCGAATGAAAGGCTTTTACCATATGAGCTTCTTTGTACAAATTCGGGACTTGACCTTTCAGTCAGAAACATCCTGTTTCTTCCCTACAGGCCGTCTCCATCTCCTTACGCAGCCATCCATGGCTGCTTTTCCTCGCCCTTGCTCGGCGGAGATTCCGCGGTTCAAGTCCCTTCGCATGAGATTATAAAAACAAAAGGTTCCCACGAATGGAAACCTTTGATTTTTTAGTAGTGGCGAAGGGACTTGAACCCCTGGCCGATCGGATATGAGCCGATTGCTCTACCAACTGAGCTACGCCACCATAATGGCATCCCGGGGAGGACTCGAACCCCCAAAGGCAGAACCAGAATCTGCAGTGTTGCCAATTACACTACCAGGATATGTTTTTACCTTGCGAATAATATACGGAAATGCTTTTTTTTGTAAAGCCTTTTTACGTTTTTCTTCTAACTTTTCGTTGCGCCGGCTTCGGCCAATATATATAATGTCCCACATGAGAATTAAACAAATATTACAGACAAAAGCGGAAGAACAGAAAATATCAGTTAAGGGCTGGGTCAGAACCAACAGGGATTCCAAAGCCAATGCCTTTATAGCCATAAACGACGGGTCCTGCATGAGCAATCTGCAGGTTTTTGTCGATAAGGAAATCGTCACCGATCAGGATGTGCTCCGCAGAGCCGCAACCGGCGCTTCCATCGAAGTAAAAGGGATTCTCGTCGAGTCTCCCGGGCAGGGTCAGTCCGTCGAAGTGCGGGCCGAAGAGATCATCATTATCGGGGACTGTCCCGAGGATTATCCCCTTCAGAAAAAGAGACACTCCAATGAGTTTCTCCGTGAGATCGGGCACCTGAGAGGCAGAACCAACACCTTCGGCGCGGTCGTTCGCGTCAGAAGCGCCATGGCTTTCGCCATCCACAAATTCTTTCAGGAGAGAGGATTCGTCAATCTCCACACGCCGATAATCACGGCAAGCGACGCGGAAGGCGCCGGAGAGATGTTCCAGGTAACCACCCTCCCCTTCGAGTCCTTCAACAGCCAGAACGGCATCGATTATTCCCGGGACTTTTTCGGCAAGAAAGCGTCCCTCACCGTAAGCGGACAGCTTTCGGCTGAGACTTACGCCACGGCCGTGGGCGATGTCTACACTTTCGGACCCACCTTCCGGGCGGAAAACTCCAACACGACCAGACACCTCGCCGAGTTCTGGATGGTAGAGCCCGAAATGGCGTTCTGCGATATCAACGGGGATATGGATCTGGCGGAGGAGTTCCTCAAATACATCATAAGCTACGTGCTGGAAAACTGCGCCGAAGACATGGAGTTCTTCAACAAGTGGGTCTGCAAAGGCATTCTCGATCAGCTTCGCGGAGTTGCATCGGCTGATTTCGCCAGAGTCACTTATACGGAAGCCATTGCGGAGCTTGAAAAAGCCAACGCCAAATTCGAGTTCCCCGTTTCCTGGGGCATCGATCTGGCTTCGGAACATGAGCGCTACCTCTCCGAAGAGGTCTACAAAAGACCGGTCATCGTCTACAACTATCCCAAAGAGATAAAAGCTTTCTACATGAAGCTCAACGAAGACGGAAAAACCGTTCGCGCCATGGATGTTCTGGCTCCGGGAATCGGAGAGATCATCGGCGGCTCCGAGAGAGAGGACAGCTACGAAACTCTTATCGCCCGCATCGACGAACTGGGGCTGAACAGAGAGGATTACGACTGGTACCTGGATTTGAGAAAATACGGAACGGTTCCCCATGCGGGATTCGGTCTGGGCTTCGAGAGAATGATCCAGTACGTTACGGGTATGGCCAATATAAGGGACGTCATCCCCTACGCCAGAACTCCCAAAAACTGTAATTTCTAAATTCCTGACCATAGGGGGGCTTCGGCCCCTTTTTAAATTCGGAGCAAAAATTGAAAAGAAGCCTATTTATTGCTGCACTATTCTTTGCATTCTCTACTCTCTTTGCCAATACATTACAGATTACGGGATATCTCCCCTCCTACAGACTGGAAAGCGCCGTCAGAGCCGTCGGTTCCCCGGTTCTGGATCTCTCCGGCTTCAGTCCCGATTATACTGCGCCCAGATACATCAGCCAGTCCAATCTGGAGTTTGCCTATACGTCATTTCCCGAAGGTTATCTCTATGAATCCATCGAATCCTGGTACGGAAATAACGTAGACCGGCTCATCTATTTTTCTGTCATCCCCAACAGCGACGGAACCCTGGACAGGATAAATGTCGACCAGAGAGATCTGAACCGGCTTAATAATATTAAGCATCTATACGGGACAGAATTAATCCTCGCCCTGTCCGGCAATTCGGTCAACTTTGTGGCTGTCAGCGAAGATGATGACACCAGAAAAAAGTTTCTCGAAGAGCTGCTCGATTACGCCCTGGCCGAGGGATTTTCCGGTATCGATTTTGATTGGGAATACCCTAAAGATGAAGAACAGCTTACGCTTTTCGAAAAGCTGATCGATGATGCGGCGCTGCTTATGTCCCCGCAGGGGCTTTCCATCAGCGCGGCGGTAAGCCGTTTCAAGCCCTTAAGCGAAGATGTGCTGGCAAAGCTGGACAGAATAAATCTTATGGCCTATGACAATTTCGGCCGGCACAGCACTTATGAGAGCGCGGTGGAAGCCAGCGAATATCTGCAGATTAAATACAATGTTGAACCGGGGAAAATCAATCTGGGGATTCCCTTTTACGGAAGGATCTTCAGCGGACTGGATCCGCAGTACTGGTCCAGAACCAAAATCTACCGGCAGCTCGTTGAGGAGTTTACCCTTTCTCCCTCTCAGGATGAAGCAGGCGGTATTTATTTCAACGGAATAGATACGGTGAAAAGAAAAACAGCCTATGCCCTGGAGCAGGGATTGGGCGGTATAATGATCTGGGAACTCGGACAGGATTCCATCGGCAGCCGTTCTCTGCTGAAAGCCATCAGGGAGGAGATTAAATGAAAAAGAAAGTTCTGATTATAGATACGGGGGGCACCATCAGCCAGAAGCCCGACAATACGGGGGTTCTCAAGCCCGCTGTAAACGAATACATCGATATGGTTCCCAATCTCGAGAATCTCGCCGATCTCTCCTTTACCAGAATGGACCGCATCGACAGCACCGATATGACGACGGAATACCGCGCGTCCATCGCTACGGAAATTTACAGACACCACCACGAGTATGACGGCTTTGTCGTTCTCCACGGAACCGATACCATGGCCGACACGGCCTGCGCTCTCACTTATATGATCCAGAATCTCGGGAAGCCCATTGTCATAACCGGCGCCCAGCTTCCCATATTCTCCCCCGGTCCCGACGGCATCAACAATCTTTATTATTCCGTGGAGGCGGCGACAAGGGATATCGGCGAAACGGTTATCTGTTTCGGCGACCGCATTTTGAGAGGATCCCGCGCGGTAAAGGAGAATACCCACGGCTTTAACGCCTTCTCCTCTCCCCGTTTGGCGCCTGTGGGAGAGCTGGGCGTTACCCTCAGCCTTCTGGATCACCGGATCAGGCGCTTTAAAGGCAATCCGGTTCTCTTTACCGATTTCGACTCGGGAATAGTCTATATGCGGCAGACCTCCGGTTCTTCCATCGATGTTCTGGACCATCTTCTGGATGCCGATCTTTCGGGAATTGTTATCGGGGGATTCGGAACGGGAAACATCCAGTCGCGGCTCATCGATACGATGAAGAAGTTCAGCGACCGGGGTATCCCCATGGTCGTGGCCACAGTATGCCATAAAGGCAGCACGATGATTGACCAGTATGCTGTCGGCAAGGCGGCTCATGAAGCGGGAGCTATAGAGGCCAAAGACCTGAGCCATCAGGCGGCTGTTCAAAAGCTCATGTATGCCTGCGGCAAAGTGAAAAAGGATTTCAGTTTATTGAATCCCAGGGATAAAAAAGAACTGATCTATTCCATTTTTACCACGCCCGTTGCCAGGGATATGGCTGAAATAGACGAATAAAAAAAAGAGTGGTTTGCGCCACTCTTTTTTATTTGATCAGGAGAATCAAGCTCCGGTTATTCCGGTAATTTTCGCCCCTGCGACTTTCACTCTGTTTCCCTCTGAATCGAGAGCGGTAAAAGAGATTCCTTTATTGGCGACTGTAAAAGTTCCGTTTTTAGTTTTAAGCTTTATTTTTGTAGGATCGGCTGAATTGAGAATGGTATTTATTGCTTTAATCTGATCATCGGTATAAGCAATTTCCCCTCTCTTTCTACCGGATTTTTTCACATCTTCTTTTTTAACTTCACGAAATGATAAATACTTTTTGGCAACCCGTTTTGTATTGTATTTCAAACCTGCCAGATTAGTTTCAATAAGCATTTTCAAATCATCATCGGATAATTTATCAAACCATTCCTGAGTATAACTCCATTTATCATTTTCAAGATGAGTTTTAATAAACTCTGCTTTTTTCTCTTCAAAAGTTTTTCTTTTTGCCATTTTGTGCCTCTTGTTTTTAATACTGTTGTTTTAAAAGATAAACCAAGAGCAATAAAGAGTCAAAATGTTTAATACGATAACATATTAAAAAGATTTGAAATCCTTATTAATTGTTAAATTAAAAGAATAAAATGAAATCTTCCCACACTCAGAGATCCATGCTCAATTCATAAAAATCATTCACTTTTCTGGCGGAAAAAACTCTTTTCTTACTGTGAAACCTGTGCAGTTCTTTTTCATAATAGAACTCCAGTCTTTCATGAAGCTGCACATTCATTCCCGAAATGCCTTCCAGTTTGTAAATGAAAAGATATCCGCTTTCATCGCGATATTCGATTTTATCTTTGTAAAAATATAAGCAGCCCTTTCCTTTTTTGCGGAAAGCGCCTTTTTCATCGGGCATGGAATGAATAAGATTGCAATCGGAAAAGATCGGTTCTTCGCCATGATCTTTCTGGAGAATCTTTACCGCTTCTCCTTTCTGCCATTTATTCCATTCCGCCATATTATCAAAATGATCTTTGCCTTTTAAAGCGCGAAAATGTCCTTCTTCCGTATAGTGAACCGAGTATCCGCATTTGCTGCAACTGAAGTCATTTCCTTTGGATTTAAATGAACTGATGGAATGGCATTCCGGACAAAGATAAACAATCTGTTCGATGTTTTCCGCTCTTTTTCGGCTTTTGAATTTGACACCTTTTAATGTTTCAGATGTAAACTCATTATGATCCAGCGCTTCTTTCAAAGCTGAGGAAATTTCACTTATCTTCATTCTTCCCGGACGCTGTCCATCGAAGAGAATTTTATAAGTGATGACCACTTTGCCGCGGCGCAATGATGTTCCCCATCGCGGGTCCATAAGATACGCGCCTTCCAGCAGAGGAACCACGACGGGAACATTGAGCATGCGCACCAGCTTGGCCGTGGATTCAATCAGAGGAAGGGTTTCGCCGTCCCAGTTTCTCAGACCTTCGGGAAAAATTCCCACGACCCGGCCCGCTCTGGAAGCATCGGTCATCTTCTTGACTGATTTCAGATCATTCGTGTTTTTCGTTATGGGGATGGCGCCGGTCTGCCCGAGCAGAAAACGCATCAGGGGGGAACGGAACTGAGTGTCGGAAACCACATAGTGGAACTTTTCCTTTACCGGCGCATTGAGAAAAAAGGGATCAAAAAAACCGCTGTGGTTCGGCAGGACCAGATAGGGCTTCTCCAGCTTATCCACCGCCTCCTTATTGACCCAGCTTACCCTGTAATAGGGCATAACGACATTTTTAACCAGACTTCTCAGGAATTTGTAAAGCAGGGATTCCCTATAATCCTTTGTATAATCTTCTGACAAAACTTTAACCTTTTACAAATATGTTATATAGTTAATTATATATACTATATGTAAAAATAGAAATACAATGAATTACATTGGAGTCGATATGATTTTTTCATGGACCTTTTTTATCGATATCGGGATTATATCCCTTGCTCTGCTGACTGCCACCTGGCTGAGAAGCAAAATTGTTTTTTTTCAGAAATTCCTTATCCCCAATTCCATTATCGCCGGTTTTTTACTGCTTCCCCTCTATAATTTTGTTCTGCCCGGTTTGGGAATTTCCTCTATGGGACTGGGAGAATTAGCCTATCATATGCTCAGCATTTCCTTCATTGCCATAACTTTGCGAACCAACAAATGGAAAAACAGAAAAAGAGGGAAAAACATTTACGCCACCTCCGTAGTTATCATCAGCCAGATGATTCTGCAGGTCATTATCGGCATCGGCGTTACTCTGGTTTTCATTTACACTGTGCGCCCCGAACTTTTTCATTCTTTCGGGTACCTTCTGCCGCTGGGATTTGCCCAGGGACCGGGACAGGCCTACGCCATAGGCGAGAGCTGGAAGAACTTCGGCATACAGGATGCCGGATCCATTGGACTGACCTTTGCCGCCATAGGATTTATCTTCTGCAGCATCGGAGGCATCTACCTCATCAATTACGGTGTAAAAAAAGGATGGATTACACAGGAACAACTCGATCAGCTGAAAAAGGACCGTTCCCGTACGGGTATCTATAAAACAGAAAGCGAGAAACCTGTTGGAGCCTACCTCTCCACCCAGTCGGAAGCCATCGATTCCATGACGCTCCATGTCGGACTGGTTTTCTTCACCTATCTGTTTACTTTCCTCATGCTCAAACTGATCGGTTTCCTTCTTTCTTTCGCCGGGCCTCTTGGTATGGAACTGGCGGAAAATTTCTGGGGCATAAGCTTCGTTTTTGCGGCGCTTAGCGGCATCATCGTAAAAAACCTTCTGAAACTGTTAAAACTCCAGTACATTGTAGACAACCACAGCATGCACCGTATTTCCGGAGTGTCTATCGATGTCATGGTAACCAGCGCCATCGCTGCCATCTCCCTTGTTATCGTTATGAACTACTGGTTCCCCATACTCGTAGCAGTCCTGCTCGGCGGTGCGGTCACGATTATAACGACCCCCTGGATGTGCTCCCGCATGTTTACCGATTACCCGTTTATCCGCATGATTCTTCTCTTCGGTGTGTCGACGGGAACGCTCTCCACCGGCCTGGCACTTCTCAGAGTTGTCGATCCGGATTTTGAAACTCCTGTCGCGGAAGATTACAGCTATGCCTCGGGTCTGACGTTCTTTATGTTCATACCCTTTATTCTGACGATTAATTTTCCCTCCAAGGCGTTTCAGACAGGCGATCCCAAATGGATGTATATGTCCTTCGCGGTAATCGCCGCCTATGTTCTGTTTATGCTGGTATCCATTTTCCTCATTTCCGGCCGAAAACTCTTAAAGGGCAAACGGACCATGTGGAATACATTGCTGATTCAGAAATAAGAATCTCAGCCGTTGAGAACTCTGTCTATCATATGGCTTAATTCATCAATCCTGTAGGGCTTCTGGATAAATCCATTGAGGCCCAGGGATACCAGATCTTCATAGGATTCTTTGCTGACAAAACCGGATACCAGTATTATTTTCAGATTCCTGTCGATTTTGCGAAGTATTTTAAATGTGTCCCGGCCGTTCATTTCCGGCATAATCATATCGGTGAGAACAAGCCTGATTTCATTTTTATTTTTTATGAATATTTCGATGGCTTCCCTTCCGTTCTCCGCCAGCAGGACATCATAACCGAGATCGGTCAGCAAATCATGGCCGATGTTTCTGTTAAACTCATCATCATCGATAAGAAGAATCAAACCGGAGCCTTTGATCGTCCCTCTGCTGTTATCACCGCCGGACACCCTTTGCCGGCTGCAGGGAAGTATGAGGTGGAATGACGTTCCCTCCCCTTCCTGACTGTACACGGAGATTTCTCCATGATGTTCCTGAATTGTTCCATAAACGGAAGAAAGCCCCAGCCCGGTTCCTTTACCGCGCTTTTTGGTTGTAAAAAAAGGCTCAAATATCTTTTTCTGGATTCTCAAGGGGATTCCCGTACCGGTATCAACGACTTCCAGTCGGATATATTCACCGGGAGACAGTTCAAAGGCGCTGTTCCTGCAATACCTATCATCCAGTTGAACATTCGCAGTGATAATTGTGATGGATCCCCCGTCGGGCATGGCGTGTCCCGCATTGATGCAAAGATTCATGAGACTGTTTTCCAGTGATGAATAATCGGCTTCGACAAGAAAGTTACCAGCCTCTTTCTCCACATTTATGGCCACTTTTTTATCTATGGTCCTCTTGAGAATCGAGACGGCTTCATCAATCAGTTCGTGTAAATTCACAGTGTGGAAATCGACTTTCCCTTTTCGGGAGAAAGTCAGCAGCTTGGCTGTCAGATCGGCGGCCCGCACAGCCGCCTGGAGGATCATATTGACGTATTTCTCTCCTTTCTCATCCAGGGAAACAGATGAATCGCTCAGGAGTTGCGCCGCTCCGATAATGCCGCTCAATGTATTATTAAAATCATGAGCCATTCCCCCTGCCAGCTGTCCCAGAGCATCCATCTTACCCTGATGCTGAAGCTGCTCTTCAAGATCTTTACGCTTTTCTTCCTCTTCCAGTCTCCTGGAAATGTCTTCTTTCACACTGACATAATGAGAAATGGCCCCGCCTGCATCAAAAACAGGGGCTATGACAGCATCTTCCCAGTACAGTTCTCCATTTCTCTTCCTGTTGTGAAATATTCCTTTCCAGGTATTCCCGGAACTGATTGTCCCCCACATTTCCTTATACTGTTCTTCCGAAGTTTCTCCGGACTTGAGAATCTTCGGGTTCTTTCCAAGAAGCTCATCCTCTCCATACCCGGTTATATTGCAGAATTTTCTGTTTACGTAGACGATCCGGCCGGCTTTATCGGTAATGACGATGGAAACAGGACTCTGCTCCAGAGCCGTTTCAAGATTGCGCAATCTCTTTTCACGTTCCTCCAGAGCCGTTTCCGTCCGTTTTTTGACAATGGTGTCCCAGGCCAGATCGGCCAGATCGTTGACAGTCTTCAAATCATCCTCATTGTAGAGCTCTTCCTTATTTCCGACCCCCAGAATGGCCACGATTTTCTTATTGCGGAAGACAGGCACCACAAGTTCCCTGAGCACAGGAGCATGTCCTTCGGGCAGTCCTTTTCGTCCCGCGACAGTCTGGTAATCATTATGGATAACAGGCTTTCTTTCGCGGACACATTCGACCCAGATTCCCGCATCGTCTATGGCATAGTGCCTTTCAGGTCCTTTTTTACCGATTTTGCACATTGTCTGCAGCGTATTGGTGGACCATGTCTGTAGAGTCACATTTTTCTGATCTCTGTCTACAAAATGGAAAAATCCCATGCGGCTGCCTGTAAGAGCCTCCGCTTCGTCGAGAAAGTATCGAAGCAGTTCTTCCAGAGTATGCCTACCGGCAAAATCGTTAAACTTCCATCTTGCCTGCTCCATTTTCTCTTCTTTGACCCTTTCCGTAATATTTTCAACGACGAGAAGGACCCGTTCGACACTTTCATCTTTTGTAAATAGAGGAACCGTCTTGTATTGGAAGTACTGTCCTTTACGGCTCAATTCGAAATGTTTCTGTTTTCCGAGAAAAGCATCATTGATTCTGGCAATGATTTCATCTTTCATTTCACCGAACAGTTCCTCCAGAGTGTCATATCCCTCAGTTGCCTCCCTGTTACGCGTAGAGAAACTGATTGTTAAGTTTTTCTCTACAATCAGCAAATAGGATTCGGGATAATTTTTCGCCATGGTCATGAGGATAAACTCGTTCTGCCTACGCCTTTCCTCTTCATTTTCCAGCATGCTGTAGAAGAGATTCTGTGGCTTTAAAATTCCCGTAACCAGAATGGCTTTGTAAAAAAAGATAAAAGAGAACAGTTTGAATGCATGACCTATAAAATTGAATATCCCGTATGCGCTGACATAAAATGTGAATGACAGTTCGGAAAGAATACTCAGAGTCATCATGATGATAATCATTTTATAGACTTCCCGGTTCATCATCTTCTTATGGCGAATAGCAAAAAAGATCGCCAGCAGGAATATAAATGAGATTAGATACTCGCTGTAGACTTTGAAAGGAGTCAGCCCGACCCCTTCGATAAAACAGACCGGAAATATCTGCCAGTAAAAGAGAACCAGCATAAGAAAAAGCGATGTGAAAAAGAGGAATACGAAAATATTATGAGCTTTCGTCATCTTTCCTGCAAAAATGAATGCGGCCAGAAAAGCAAGGCTCTCCATATACCGGCTGACAATCCAAAGCTGCGTTGCCAGATTTCCATTTAACTGTTCAACAATGATATTCATTCCCGTATAGGAAAGTGTGTGCAGCAAATCAAAAAAACCGATAAATAATGAAGCGGTTCCGATAATTATGACAAAAGGCGAATGGATATAACTCCTGGCATTCCAGACAAGAAAAAAAACGCTGCCGGCGACAATAATCGAAAAAAGTTCCACGAGACTGTGAAAGAGAAGATAGTTTATTTGCGAAGAAACAAAAAGCGCTATCAGAAGGAAAAGCACCAATAAGATGTAATGAGACCGGATCAGCTTCATTATAATGTCTCTATAATGATACATACAGTCCTTGCAGAATATATAATTTATTTTTGTACTTTATAAATTATGTCGAACCGTCCGGTCTTTGCAAACTATTTCATGATTTGGAATGTAAAAACATTTCTTTTGCACACTTCGATGCAGCGGCCGCAGAGAATGCAGTTGGCATCGTTCAATTTTCCTTTTTTTCCATATGATTCGACGGGTAGACTCATAGGACAGACTGAAGAACAACGGCCGCAGGAAACACACTTTTCCGGATCTGTCTTAATTTTCAATGAAGGAATTCTGAAAATTTCCCCTGTTTTCTTTCCCAGCACCATGAAGGGAGCCATCCAGCAGATTGTATGGCAGGCAGCCCTCCTTCCGAAAATCATGGACATCAGATAAAAAACGAGAATGACGATTCCATAAATAACTGCATCGGCAAAACGGGTAAGAGATACTCCGTATTCCGTCTGATAGAAAAAATCCGCCCCCTGTATCCCTCCGGCTCTGCGGAAAAGAAAAAGGACAAGCAAGAGCCATGGAATCCAAACCAGGTATTTAATCCAGGAAATAGACCTGACTTTAACAGCTTTTGTTCTGCTTTGCCCCGCTATATCCTGAATAACCCCGGCCGGACAAATCCATGAACAGAAAAGCCGGCCCGTTACAAGAGAAGAAAGGAAAAGAAAGAGAAATAAGATCAGGCTGCCGGCAATAAGGCCTTCCGATGCCCCCTGCATAGGCAGAACCGGCGAGAAATAATAAAAAGTCAGGGGAAAGAGAATAAGGGACAATAAAGAAACCGCATTACGTATCTTCCGGTACATTTTGATAACCTCCGTTTCTCCTATCTTCAGCCGTAACAGACAAAGATAAAATAGAGGAAACCACTCAAATCGCCCTCTGGGTGTTTTCCCCTACCCCTTTTCCCAGCTGTGCAGCATATGGATAAGCTGCCCGCGTGCTGAAACATCCGTTTTCCGGTAAATGTTGTAGAGGTGGTTTTCCACTGTTTTGACAGAAATGCATAACTGATCGGCAATCTCCCTGTTACTTAATCCTTCCAGAAGTTTGTTAACCAGTTCCGTTTCTCTTTCTGAAATATTATAAGTCTGCCGGAAGCGGTCGGTGACTCCCGATTCATCCGCCAGAGGGTCTCTGTTGAGAAAAGAACCGGCAAAAAGAAAACTGCCCGCATTGATAGTCATAAGATAGACGGGCAGACTGAAATTATCGAGAAAAGAGAGGGATTGTATGGGGATTGAAGTTATCATCATATCCAATACGAGCAGCGGCACAAAAGCTGCCGAGGCGATAATAAAAAACAGAATCGATTTTTTCAGGAGCCTATCCCGGATCGTTCTTCTCCTCAATCCGGCGACGATCAGCCAGAACACAATCGTTATAACCAGCATGGCACCCATAAGGGGAAGAAAACGGGTAAAGCCGGGCAGAAGATAGGAGATGACAATACCGGCAATAAACAGACTGTTCCAGAGCCAGACAAGTTTCCAGGCCGATGGCGGGAGAGAGAGATTAATCAGCGCCGCCATGAAATAGGGGAGCACGATAATATTGATGGTGCTTCCCGCTGACTGCAAAAGGAGAAGAAAAGGCTCAACTGACTCCCGGGACAAACCGGGGATCCGGATCAGCGCGCTGGACCAGAACCCTGTAGAAATAAGAAAAAGAGACAGGATAAAAAGCAGCATAAACCTGACGATCCGCGTCCTGAACTGCATATAGACTATCGAAACGGCACCGAGCGAAAAAGCCCCGGATAAAATGGAAATGGTCGCCAGCACAAAAGAACTCACATTCATATCCATCATCATACGCACGAACCGGGCATCTATCAATCTCAAATATGCCGGGGAAAAGAGACCGGAGCCCTTATCGGCTGTCGATTGGACGCTTGAAATACCTGAGTCACCGCAGGCTTCTGCATATGGTGAAAAAAAAGCCCCCGATTTCGGGGGCTGAAGATCAGCTCTGGTAGCCGGCTTCCATAATCTTGATATTGATCGGGTTGTGCTTCTTGTTTCTCGCCGAGATAGCTTCATCGAGCGCCTCTTTCAAAGCGTCCATGGAAGCGATTTCCGGTTTGACTTTAAGAAGATAGCCCAATGCCGCCATATTGGCAGCTCTCAGCGAACCGGCCGCTTCGGATATATCATTGGCATTGACGCTCTCCACTTTGATGTCAGACCGCGAGGGCTTGTCCTGGATAAGAGAGCTGTTGTAAAGCATCATTCCGCCTTCCGCCATTTTCGGCTCGAACTTGTGCATGGACGGAGTGTTGAGAGCGATAACGATAGTGGGATGCTCAATGACGGGAGAGGATATCTCCTCATCGGATATTATCACCTTGCAATGAGCTGTTCCCCCGCGCATTTCCGCCCCGTAGGAGGGAATATGGGACACGTGTTTTCCCTCTCTCATTGCCGCTATGCAGAGCAGCTTGCCCGCGAGGAGAACGCCCTGACCGCCGAATCCCGAAATGATTATTTCTTCATGCATCAGATTTTCTCCTTTTCTTCGCGGAATACTCCGAGGGGATAATAGGGAACCATAGCGCTTTCCACCCATTGGGCGGCTTTAACCGGAGCTACGCCCCAGTTGGTAGGACAGGTAGAGAGGATTTCCACAAAGGAATACCCTTTTCCTTCCATCTGATTCTGCAGTGCTTTTTTGATCGCCTTTTTTGTCTTTCTTATATTCTTGACGTCGTGAATAGAAGTCCTCTCGATGTAGACCGGAGCGACAAGAGTGTTCATCATCTCACAGGCCCTGATGGGGTACCCCACATCCTCAACGTCGCGGCCGTAAGGAGTGGTTTTCGTTATCTGCTCAGACATGGTAGTCGGAGCCATCTGGCCGCCGGTCATACCGTAAATGGCATTGTTGACGAAAATGACTGATATGTTTTCCCCTCTGTTGGCCGCGTGGATGGTTTCGCCCGTACCGATCGCCAGCAGGTCGCCGTCTCCCTGATAGGAAATGACGATTTTATCGGGATGTACCCGTTTGACTCCCGTAGCGACAGCGGGCGCTCTACCGTGAGCCGCTTCGATGCCATCGGCATTGATATAGTCATAAATAAGCACCGAACATCCTACCGGAGCGACGACAATGGCCTCTTCCCGGATACCGAGCTCATCCATAACCTCTGCGAGAAGCTTGTGAATAATCCCGTGTCCGCATCCCGGACAGTAGTGGGTTTTCTTTTCTTTTAACGATTCTGGTCTGGTATATATTAATTCTTCCGTCATTTTATCACCCGTAGCTCTTTACTATTTTAACAATTTCATTCGCTTCGGGCAGAGCTCCGCCCAGTTTACCGAGGAAATCCACTTCGGTGACACCGTTTACAGCGATATTGACATCTTCCAGCATCTGTCCGGCGCTCATTTCCACCGTAAGGACTTTTTTCACTTTTTTCGAAAGTTCATGCAGTTCCTTCATGGGGAAAGGCCAGAGTGTAATCGGCCGGAACAGTCCGACTTTTACACCTTCCCTGCGCAGCATTTTTACAGCTTTCCGCGCAATACGGGAGGACGTTCCATAGGAGACGATCAGGTAATCGGCGTCATCGGTCATAAAAGACTCGGACTGAGTCGCTTCGCCTTCCACTTTTTTATAGAGTTCCTGAAGATGGATATTGTGTTTTTCCAGATAATCTTCCGGCGTCAGGCGGAGAGACATAACCTTGTTGGGCTCTCTCCCTTTGGCGCCTGAAACAGCCCAGGGCTTGGGAACCGGTTTAATATCCGGTTCGGGAAGGATGACCGGTTCGGACATCTGACCCAGATAACCGTCTCCCAGAATCATGACAACCATTCTGTACTTATCTGCCAGATCGAAGGCCTGAACTGTGAGGTCCGCGATTTCCTGAACGTTACCGGGAGCCAGTACGATGGTTCTGTAATCCCCGTTACCGCCTCCTCTCGTCGCCTGGAAATAATCGGCCTGGGAACCGGCGATACCGCCGAGACCGGGACCGCCTCTCATCATATTGACCACAACGCAGGGCAGTTCCGCGCCGGCCAGATAGGAGATTCCCTCCTGTTTCAAAGACATACCCGGCGATGATGATGAGGTCATAACCCGGGCTCCGGCTCCGGAAGCACCGAAAACCATATTAATAGCGGCGACTTCGCTCTCCGCCTGAAGAAAACAACCGCCTCTCCGGGGCATTTCCTTGGACATATAAGCCGGAATTTCATTCTGCGGAGTTATGGGATATCCGAAGTAATGGGTGCATCCGGCCCGGATGGCCGCTTCCGCCAGAACTTCGTTCCCTTTCATTAGAACTGATTTACTCATGCTTTGGCCGCCTCCTCTTTGATTTTATATATCTGTATAGCTGAATCGGGGCACTGGACGGCGCACATGGAGCACCCTGTGCATTTTGACAGGTCGATACAATAGGAATAGCTATTCCCCTGATTGTTGGTTTCGATGGACATTTCGAGAATTTTCTGCGGACAGGCAGCTGTACATAAACCGCAGCCCTTACATCTCTCGATATCAATCTCTGGTCTACCTCTAGCCATTTTTATCTCCCTTATGTTTTTCTATGTGATCATTGTACCACATAAATCGGAGCAACCGGTAGCTTTTTTTTCGAAAAGAGTATTTTGCGATAATTATTTCAACATTATTCTTAGTTGTCTATCGAATGCGTTGGCGAAAGCCTGCTTCTCTTTCGGTCCGAAAGCACTGTGTCTCTCCACGCCTCCGCCGTATTCCCGGAGCTCATACATAAAGTTTCTGACGGAAAGACGTTCCTTGATATTTTCTCTCGTATAGAGCACGCCGCGGTCATTGAGAACAGCTATATCCTTTTCTACGAGCTGGTCGGCCAGCGGAATGTCGCGGGTTATGACTAGATCGTCCCCTCTCACATTGTCGACGATGTAGAGATCGGCGCTCTGGTCCTTCGATTCGGTGACAACCATGGAGAAAAGTTCGTTCTCCTCCATGGGGATTGGTCTGTTGGCTGTATATATCAGCGGAATGGATTCCCTTTTCGCCGCCCGTTCCACAATCTCTCTGACAGGGCGGGGACAGGAGTCGGCATCGACCCAGACCCTCATAAAGCGCCATCCTCCGGAACGGAAGCTCTGAAGATGAGGGCATCTCCTTCTACCATCCACGATGGAGCTCCCGCGGGAATGAACAGAGACTCCCCTTTCTCCGCATGCAGGATTTCTCCATCGGCTGAAGTAAAATCGGCTGAGCCTTCTGTCAGAAATAAAATCTGCACTGACCCTATGGAAGCCGTATCATAGGAGGCCCCTCCTCTTCGGAGAGAAAGTCTCGCAAGTTCGAACTCCTTTGAAGGTGTCCTGTAAATTTCTGTAAGGGGATCAGTGGCCCGGGCCTGAAGGATTTCCGGCTCGGAGCCGTTGAAATTGACAATGTTTCCCAGTTCCTCGCGGTCGATGTATTTCGGCGTCAGCCCTCCGCGCAGAACGTTGTCGGAACTGGCCATGAGTTCCATTCCCAGACCGTCCAGATAGGCGTGCAGTTCTCCGGCCGATAGATAAAGGGCCTGTCCGGGCTCCAGCTTCAGGAGATTCAGATATAATGGGGCGGCAATGGCGGCATCGTCACTGTATTTTTCATAAAGGCGGAGAACCCATTGGTACTCATCGCCCTGTATTCCCGCAGCGGCTCCGGTCAGCTCTCGAATGAATCTGTCCTTTTTTTCACCCTCCAGCGACATGAGGGCGTTGAAAAAAGTTTCCAGTCCTTCGGAGGTGAGGTTCGATCTGAATGCCGCTGTCTCTCTGCGGAAGGAAGGAATATCCAGAGCTTCGAAGCGATCCGCAATATCCTGAAAAGGCCTGAATCCTCTCATGGCCCAGAACTCCGTCAGGGCGCAGATAATTTCCGGTTTATGATTGTCATCCTTGTAATTTCTATTGAAGGCATCGATGGCTATACCCAGGCTGTTTTCCCTGGCGAATCCCTTTTCGGCCTGTTTCTTATTTGGATGAACCTGTATGGAAAGCGGACTGCCGGCGGCAAGGACTTTGAATAAAAAAGGCAGGTTTCCGTATTTTTCAGCAAGTTTTCCGCCGAGAACGGCTACTTTATTCTCCCTTATGTATTGATCGAGAGGGATCTCTTTATTTCCCTGCTCAATCCGGGAAGGCGCTTTGCCATGAGCTCCCATCCATAATTCGGCTTTAGGCTTTTTTTCGGGATTATCTATCCCCAGGAGTCCGGGAATGGCGTCGGGAGAACCCCAGGCGTATTCCTGGATGACATTCTTCATTTTGAAGAGTTTGATTTCTTTCATATTTAAAGTTTAATTGAAAGAGCTCTTTCAGACAACTGGTCTTTCGGAAGCCATAAAGCGGACGAAAAGGTCAAAGAGAATAATGTCGAGCTTTTTGTTGTTATCCACAAACTCGGTTCTGATAAACTTCAGAGCCTCTCCCGTTCTCATATGGCGCTTATATGTCCGGACAGGATCGGTTACGGCATCATAGACATCGACGATTTCAAGAAATTTCACCGGAAGATAAGCCAGCGATTCAAAACGGTTCAAATCATCAAGATCATAGGATATACAGGAATTGTGGCGATGATTGCAGTTATCTAGCTGCATGAGCGCTTTCAGTTCCCTGTAATATCCGTATCCGCTCTCATGACCGTAATACTCGTGATGAAATCCCGCGATTGCAGCGATTTTGCGTGAGTAAACGCTCTTCTGCAGCAACATGCGGAAACCTGTTTTGGCATGAGCTTCGACTTTGCGGCTGTCATATCCTTCCGCTCCTTCAAAGTAGTTGATATAGCGCTGTTTGCCGATATCGTGGAGAAGGAATCCCGCTGAATACACTTTCAGTTCTTTTTCGCTGACAGGCCTGATGCCGCCCTTGAATATATGTTCGAGCGTCAGATCCTGTTCCGGAATCCCGGGTAGCAGGGAAGCATACCACTTGCGGTAGAGTCCGAAATCGGCCCTGAGACGGGAAGCCAATCCCTTTTCGTTCATCTGTCTGTTAAAAAAGAGGATAAACCGGTGCGCCATGACAAAAGTCCTCACCATATGGCGGACAGTTGATCCGTTCGATTTATCCATAAGGGAGTGCATATAGGTATAGCGTTCATCCTCTTCCGAAAGAACATCACTTAAGGCATCGACAATTTTCTCCGTCATGCGGGCGACTTCTTCAGAAGCCAATCTGGCGTCACGGTCGCTGAGCCCTGAAACTTCTTCAAGCGTGACTTTGTTGACCAGCCAGGAATAATAGGACGCTTCAACCAGAACATCGCGCTTTTCCTGATCGGAGAAATGACGCGATTCTATGAGCCTGTTGATTTTTTCGAGGGTTTCCCGCAAGGCGTTTATCCGCTCTCCCGGAGGGATTTCCCGGAGCAGAGAGTACTCTCCGGACAATTCCTTCTCGATGGATTCCTCATGGCGGGTCAACCGTTTTTCCAGTTCCAGATCGACTGCTTTAAGACCATCGTTAATGTGATCTATCAAGGAAGAATCGACGAAATAGCTCCATTCGGAACTTTCGCGGAGCCAGAATTCCCTGTCGTTTTCATAGAGAGCTCTCAGCGGTATGGTTCTTCTCTTCCCCCGGGCTTTATTCACACAGAGAAGAGAACAATTCACACGGAGAAGTTCCTGAAAAACCCGCTCGTCGAGTTTCCGTACTTTCTCCATGGAGACAGTGCTATTATTCATAGGTAAAGCGTATATCCTGTATTTTGATGAACTGATTTTATAATCGACTGTTGTTGGAATTAAATTAGCTTATCCGCTATTATAAGGATTGAAAAGAGGTGAAACTTGGAAAAAATAGATGATGCGGTTCAAAGGCTGGGAGATTTTTTTTACGATGACAGACTTTCCGAACTATACGGCACGGCCAATGTGGGAACACAGAGGCAGCGCTATATAAATCTGCTCAATTGGCATAAAGCCTTTTTCAATGTGGAAAAAGCCATGATTCTGAGCAGCCCCGGGCGGACTGAGCTGGGAGGAAACCAGACGGACCACAATGGCGGGATTGTTCTGGCCGCAGCTGTAAATGTGGATTCCGTTGCTGTGGTAACCAAAACCGATGACACCGTCGTTACAGTGAATTCGGAAAATTTCCCCCTTTTTAAAGTTGATCTGACAGACCTGGAAAAGAGAGAAGACGAGTCGGGAAAGACAGAAGCCCTCATTCGCGGAGTTGCCGCATCCCTGGCCAGGAAGGGCTATAGGATCGGAGGATTCAAAGCCTCCATCGTTTCGGACGTCCTTCCGGGTTCGGGTCTGAGCTCATCGGCCAGTATCGAGATCCTGCTCGGAACGATTTTCAACAGTCTCTACAACGATAACGCTGTGTCCATTACCGAACTGGCCCTTTTCGGAAAAGAAGCGGAGAACCATTACTTCGGCAAGCACTGCGGATTGATGGACCCCCTCGCCTGCGGTACCGGCGGGATAATCGCAATGGATTTCCGGGAAGGGGAAACGCCGCAGATAACGCCCATAGACCTGTACTTTGATGATTTCGAATATGAGCTTTTCATCATTCATACGGGAGGCAGTTACAGCCGCCTGGATGAAGATTTCAACTCCATTCCGGCTGAAATGAAAGAAGCGGCATCGGTCCTGGGAAAGAATATATGCCGGGAAACCACCGAAGTGGATCTTCTGGCGGAAATGCCCGCCATAAGGGAAAAGTTCGGAGACAGGACTTTTCTCAGGGCCATTCATTTCTTCAGAGAAAACAGAAGAGTAAAGGAAATGATAGATTGCCTTCTCCACAATGACTTCGAAACTTACCTGAAACTGGTCAGCCGTTCGGGCAACTCCTCTTTCAAATACCTGCAGAACTGTTATTCCGCAAAAGATGTGAAAAAACAGGGGATTCCCGTCGGCCTGGCTATTTGTGAAGGATTTCTCGACGGACATGGCGTCTGCCGCGTTCACGGCGGAGGATTCGCCGGTACCATTCAGGCTTATGTCCCCCGGGACAGAGCTGAAGATTTCCAGCTTTTCATGGGTTCGATTTTCGGAGAGGATTCGGTCAGGATGCTGAAAATCCGGGAAGCCTCAGCCGGTCCGGTTCTATTGACTTAAACACTTAAAAATTGATATGAATTTGAATATTGTAATTAATGACAGGAGAATGAAATGAGTAATATTTCTGCATTGCAGAAGGCCAGGTACAGCTACCAGCCCAAACTTCCCACAGCACTGAGAGGCGACATAACAAAAATAACCTGTTCCATGGGTGCCCCCACGGAATCCATCGCGGACCAGGCTGAAGTCAAAGCCCTTTTTGAAAATACCTACGGCGCCCCTATTGCCAGATTTACCGAAGGGTCCAATGATTTCGCGTCCAAAACCATTAACGCGGGAGTCATCCTTTCAGGCGGACAGGCCCCCGGCGGCCACAACGTTATTGCGGGAATTTACGATGCTCTGAAAAAAGCCAACAGCAGCAATAAACTCTTCGGATTTCTCCGCGGGCCTGATGGAATCATCAACGGCGATCTTGTAGAGATCGATGACAAGTTTATGAATGAATACCGCAACACCGGCGGATTCGATATGATCGGTTCGGGACGGACCAAACTGGAAACGGAAGAGCATTTCGAGAAATCCAGAAAAGTCTGCGAAGCCAACGGCATCAATTCGGTAATCATCATCGGCGGTGACGATTCCAACACGAACGGCGCGGTTCTCGCCGAATACTTTAAGAAGACAAATGCGGGCATCACTGTCGTCGGAGCTCCCAAGACCATCGACGGCGATCTGAAGAACGAATATATCGAAACCTCCTTCGGTTTCGACACCGCGACAAAAACATACTCCGAGCTTATCGGTAATATTGAAAAAGACGCCAACTCGGCGAAGAAATACTGGCACTTCATCAAACTGATGGGTAGAAGCGCCTCGCACATCGGTCTCGAATGCGCGCTCCAGACTCAGCCCAACATCTGCATCATCTCTGAAGAAGTCGAGAAAAAACAGATGACGCTGGCCCAGGTCGTGGAAGACGTAACCCAGGTTATCGTGAAGAGAGCCGCCAGGGGAGACAACTTCGGCGTGGCCCTCATTCCCGAAGGACTGATAGAATTTATCCCCGAAGTGGGTAAACTGATCGCCGAAATCAACGACCTTCTGGCCCATGACGCCGATGAGTTCGCCGCGCTCGAAGATGGGGAAGCACAGAAAACATGGCTGGCGGGAAAACTGTCAGCGGAAGCGGCTCCCGTATTCACTAGCCTTCCTGCGGGAATCCAGGCGCAGCTTCTTATGGACAGAGACCCCCACGGAAACGTTCAGGTTTCCCTTATCGAAACAGAAAAAATGATTATCGAAATGGTCGGAAAGAGACTGAAAGAGCTTAAAGCCGAAGGCAAATACAACGGCAAGTTCAGCACTCAGGCCCACTTCTTCGGATATGAAGGAAGATGCGCCTTCCCCTCCAACTTCGATGCGGACTATTGCTACTCTCTCGGTTATTCCGCCTTTATTCTTCTGGCTCAGGGACTGACCGGATACATTTCCAACGTGGCGGAACTTCACAAACCGGCCGACCAGTGGGTTGCCGGCGGCGTTCCCCTGACCATGATGATGAACATGGAGCAGAGACACGGACACATGAAGCCCGTTATAAAAAAGGCTCTGGTTGAACTGGACGGAGCGCCCTTCAAGCTCTTCGCTTCCCAGAGAGACAAATGGGCTGTGGAAACAGCTTACACATTCCCCGGCGCCATCCAGTACTACGGACCGACGGAAGTCTGCGATCAGCCTACCAAAACACTGCTTGCGGAAAAAGCATAACAATCTGATAATCGCGGGGAGGTTCACAGGAGCCTCCCTGTTTTATTTATGAGCCGATTGAAAAATTACTATGAAATACTGAATGTCGACCGTACCTCATCACAGGAACAGATAAAAGCGGCATTCCGCAAACTGGCTCAAATCCACCATCCCGACAAGAACTCCGGTTCATCGCGGTCCGGACTTATCTTCCGGTCTATCCACGAAGCCTACTCGATACTTTCCCGGGAAGAGAAGCGGAAACAGTACGACAATTATCTGGAAAACAGCAGGATCCAGCCGGTTCAGTCTGGCCCGGCTTCGGGTGCCACAGATGATGAATCGGCTGTAGAGACTCTCTGTTCACGGCTGAATTTCATTTTCTGGGAGATCGAGGATATTTTCACACCGGGGAAAAACAAAGCCGACCTTGATATCAGGAAGTACAGCGGCGCCAGTATAAGAAGATGGCTTCTGACAATACTGATTTTCATAGACCGCTGGGTCCTGACCCCTGCGGGATACGGGGATTACTTTTTCCAGGCCCGTCTGATTGACAACCGCCAGTCCTATGAAACCCTGACAAAGAGCTTCAATCCCTTCCATCACAATCCCTATATGAGCTTTAACGGGTATTTCTACAAGATCCGCTTGCGTCTGGATAAATTTATCAACGGAATCAGGCTGAGTGATCTTCAGGAAAAACTCCCCGGCTCGGAACTGACATTAATGGATTGCATTTACGAATCGCTCAATATGTCCTATCACTATCTGGGAGCCATACATATGATTTTGAGCGGGAAAAGCGAAACCGTTCCGCACTTTACCCATAAACCGGGATTTTCCGATCGGGAAAGCCCCATCCTCTTAAGCTGAGCCCCGATCCGATAGGGACTCCGTTCTGTGAAGACCGAAGAGACAAACCTCTCCTATGGCCGGGCTTTTTCCCTTGCCAATATTGTCTACCTGTTGTATAACGAAGTCATTCAGGTCGGCTGAAAAGCCGTGAAAAGGGAAACAGGTTGAAATCCTGTGCGGTCCCGCCACTGTAACGGAGTTTGACAGCTCCACATGCCACTGGAACTATTTGTATCCGGGAAGGCGGCTGTCATGATCCTCCGGAGCCAGGAGACCTGCCTGAATACAATACCCATAATGTCTGCGAGGTTCAGACCGGGTATGGCCTGTCTATTTTAACTAATAAACACCATACCCTCCTGACTGCAGTGCGGTTTTTTATAAAAGGCCGCCCAAGGAGAAACAACATGAAGAAAGCATCGATCTGGTTTATTTTACTGATGACCACGACGCTCTGGGCCGGAGGATCCCGGGAAAAAACGACAGAAGCGGAAACTCCGGTTCAATCCTATCCTCAGAGAATCATTTCCCTGTCACCTTCCACAACCGAAACCCTTTTCGCCATTGGCGCGGGCGACCAGGTCGTGGGAGTGACAAGCTACTGCAACTACCCGGCAGAGGCGGCGACACGGGAGATCATCGGCGGATTCTCCCCCAAGACTATCAGTATCGAAACAATAATCAGTCTCAATCCCGATCTGGTTATCGCCGGAGTTTCAGCCCATCAGCCCATTGCCGATACCCTTAAGGAAGCGGGAATTCCCGTTTTGTCCATTGAACCCAAATCAGTCGATGACGTTCGCTCGGTAATCGAAGAACTGGGAATGATAACCGGCCATGAGGAGCAGGGAAAAGCTCTTTCAGAAGAAATCGAAGAGAGAATAGAGGCCGTTCAGCAGAAACTGTCAAAGCTCGATGGCGACAGACTCCGGGTTTTCTACGAAGTGTGGGACGCGCCGCTCATGACAGCCGGACCGGAATCCTTCACGGGGCAGATGATAAGCTATGCCGGCGGTAACAATATCTTTACCGATGTGGAAGGAGACTATCCCCAGGTCAGCTCGGAAGAACTGGTAAGCCGCAACCCCCAGGCCATCATCGCATCGGAAACACATGGAGATAAACTCAACTCCGAAGCTCTAAGGGAAAGAGAAGGATGGGATGCGATTGATGCCTATATCAACGACAGAATCATACTTCTCGACGGGGATATCGTATCTCGCCCCGGCCCGAGAATGATAGAGGCGATCGAAATGATGGCCGAAGCCCTGTACCCGGAACTGTTCTGATATGAAACCGAGCCGGTATGTTCTGTCAATCAGCGTCCTTCTCTTACTGGTTCTGATCCTGGCCATTTTCTGCGTGGGAGCCGGAGCCGTATCCATCTCACCGGGAGAGGTTTTCAAAGTCCTCACCGGTGCGGTCAAAGAGGGAACCGATTACATAATCGTCATGAACTTCCGGCTGCCCCGGGTCATTCTGGCAGCGCTTATCGGCGGCGGTCTGGCTGCTGCCGGCGCCGCATTCCAGGGAATGTTCCGCAACCCCCTGGCCGATCCCTTCGTCGTCGGGGCTTCAGGCGGCGCGGCTCTTGGAGCCACCATGGCCATTGCCTTCGGTTTGTCCATACAGATAGGCCCGTTCAACTCCGTGCCGGTCGCGGCTTTCATCGGTTCGATCGGAGCTGTTTTTCTCGTCTATCTTATAGCGGAATCGGGGGAAAGCACTTCCACCGTCTCTCTTCTTCTGGCCGGAACGGCTCTCAGCACCATTTTGAGTTCTGCCGTTTCGCTGATTATGCTCTTGTCCGACAAGACGCTCCATGAAACCTATACCTGGCTTCTGGGAGGGTTATCGGGCAGAAGCTGGACAGATCTGACAGGAACGGCTCCTTTTATACTTTTGGGATGTCTGGCGCTCTGGCTCCTCTCCCGACCTCTCGATGCTCTGGCCAGCGGAGAGAAAACGGCCAGGAGTCTGGGACTGCCCATCAAGCGGACCAGAGCTCTCATCGTTCTTATGGCATCACTGACCACCGCAGCTTCTGTCGCTGCCGGCGGCATAATCGGATTCGTGGGCCTGGTCGCCCCTCATATGGCGAGGCTCTTTTTCGGATCATCTCACAGGCAGCTTATCCCCGCCAGCATGCTGACGGGGGCCCTGCTGCTGATGGCGGCCGATGTCATTGCCCGTACGGCCGTGGCTCCCATGGAGCTTCCGGCGGGAATTATTACATCGGTAACGGGGGGAGCGTTTTTTCTCTACCTCCTGAAAACCAGAAAGGGAGAACTAAGAGGCTGATATGAAAAGACTGGAAACGGAAAACCTGGATTGCGGTTACAGCGGACGGAATGTTCTGGAAAACATAAATCTTCACATTACCCCCGGTTCCATCCTGGGACTGATCGGACCGAACGGAGCGGGTAAAAGCACGCTGCTTAACACTCTGGCCCGTATGATAAAGCCTAAAAAGGGGAAAGTCATTCTGGCATCGAAAGACCTCTGGAAGATTTCCTCCCGGGAAGCCGCTTCGACAATGGCTTTCACGCCTCAGGATTCGGGAAGCGCATTACCGCTTACCATAAGACAGTTTGTCGCACTCGGCCGGGCTCCCCACCGGGGCTGGCTTCTTCCTTTTTCCTGCGAAGACCGGGATATTGTGGAGGATGCCCTTGAAAAAACCGGTCTCTCCGATCTGGCTGAACGCTGCATAACCGAATTGTCCGGAGGGGAACAGCAGCGCGCCGCCCTGGCCCGGGTACTGGCACAGGAACCGGAAGTCCTTCTTCTCGATGAACCGACATCCCACCTGGATATAAAATATCAGACGGAAATCCTCGATCTGGTGGCCAATCTGGCTCATGACAGAGGGATATCCGTTATTATCAGCATACACGATCTTAACACGGCGGCGCTCTATTCCGATCATCTGGCTCTCGTGGGAAAAGGCGGCATAGCTTCTTACGGAACTCCTGCTGATGTGCTGAAGGAAGAAATCATTTCCGAGGTATACGACATACCGGTTATTGTAACCAGTCACCCTCTGTTCGGAACGCCAATGGTTATGCCAGGCGCAAAAAGCAGGGCTGGTCAGAAGATTATCAATCTTTAGAATCGGTTCTTCCGCTTACACACGACTCATCTGTATTTATTCAGGATTGCTTCCACCGTCCCGTCTTCCATCATCTGACTCATGACCTTCTCAAAGGATTCAAGCCAATCGACTTTTGATGATTTTCTGGAAAATGCGAGAAAAAGATCTGTTGAAAAACCAGGTTTGAAACCGGTTAATTCCAGCCTGTCTCAGTAACCGAAGCGGGCGATATCGTAAGCCATGTTGGGATTTGTCCCCACAGCGAGTTCCAGACGGCCGAGAGCCAGCATATCGAGAATCTGCTTTTCAGATTTGAGATAGACTTTATTCAGGGATTCATCGGAATTAAAAGGTTCGAAATAGACCGAATCTCTGGAAAGCCCGATGGATTTATCGGCAAGATCGCCATACTCTCCAACAGAAGCCCCGGAACCTGTATGAGTGTAAAAAACCGGTTCTACCGATGTATAGGAAACAGGGACGTAAGATGCATATTCAGCTCTCTCTTCTGAATAGGCAAATCCTATGATTAAATCCGATCTTCCGGATTTAATCTCCTCAAGCGCTCTTGCCCAGGGACAGAATTCAACTTCTATTGTTATATCGAGTCGTCTTTCCAGTTCATTGATAATATCGATATCGATACCGCAGTCATCGCAGTCTCCTGGATTTTGGGAAATACGGAAAGGGGGCCATATCTCAGAGACAAGTGTGAAAGTAGTATTTTCAGCTCCAATCGGTATTATACTGAGAAAAAAGAGAATTATTCTTACAAGACGAACCATTGAGCTACCCTTCTCTAATTATTATACCTGATTGTGTAATAAATCAAATATGGGAGTTTTTTCCAACGGAATCATATCAGCTCAATTCCGGGGTTGTTTTATTGATTCCAGGCAACCCCGGGAGTTGTGGAGAGGTTAAATTCTACCAGTATTCGGGTTTCTTTAGCTCTTCCACACAATAGGTCCGGCCGGATATAGGATGAAGCTGATTACCCAGTAATGATTGAGCCAGCCATCCTTCGGGATAGGATAGTTTTAAAGGCGCCTTGATGATGTCTTCTGTTATCTTTTGAAATCCGACTTTTGAGTAAAAATTGATATCTCCGTAGGTAACAACTATTTCAATTCCCTCTTCCTTTAGTTTTCCAAGACCGTAGCGGATCAACTTCTGACCGATTCCCTGCCCCTGAAAATCGGTATGAACGGCCACCGGAGCCATAATAAAAGCCCTGGTGCCGTTGTCGAAGGCCAAACGTGAAAAGAAGATGCCCCCTACGATTTTCTGATCATCCATCGCCACAAAACCATAGAGATCTTCACTTTTTGTAGAAGTCATAAAATCGTAAGTCAAATCACCGATTAAGCGACCTTCACTCTCTCCTTCCGAATCTGTAAAGGTTTTAACAAACATTTCCCTGATTTCTTCAATCTGTTCCGAAGTGTAAATAGAAAAGTCCACGGATTCCCCCTTCATATAAGACCCTTACCTATGCTACAGGAAACCTACTCCACCGTTACCGATTTTGCCAGGTTCCGGGGCTGATCGATATCCCGGCCCAGAGCCAGAGCCGTGTAGTAGCCGAGCAGCTGACAGGGGACAATTGTCAGAAGAGGAGAAATGGCTTCATCCGATCCGGGAACGATAAAGATTTCATCGGCAAGATTTTCCAGATTGCTGTCTTTATAATTGGAAATAACAAAGACCTTGCCGCCCCGGGCTTTCACTTCCTGAATGTTGCTGATTGTCTTTTCCTGATAATCGCCGCTTGTACAGATGAATACGGAGGGCATTTCCTCGGAGATTAAGGCCAGCGGACCGTGTTTGAGCGATCCCGCGCTGTAAGCCTCCGCATGGATATAGCTGACTTCCTTCATTTTCAAAGCCGCTTCAAGGGCTACGGGATAGTTGATACCCCTACCCAGATAGAGTATGGATTGATAATCTTTGAGCTTTTCCGCCATATTCCGGAGCTCCGATCCCCGATCGAGGATATCCTGGATCTTTCCGGGAAGCGCTTTCAGCTCGGCAACCAGTTCGCGACCTCTGGACAGAGAGATATCCCTGGACCGTCCGATCATCAGAGCCATGAGTATGAGAACCGTCACCTGATTCGAAAAAGCCTTTGTGCTGGCTACAGAGATCTCCGATCCCGCATGAATATACACTCCGCCATCGGTCATTCTGGCCAGAGTCGAACCGACAGTGTTGACAAGCCCGACGACCCGTCCGCCTTTCTGCTGGATTTCCTGTATGGCCGCGATAGTATCTCTGGTTTCGCCGGACTGGCTTACGGCAACAAAAAGAGTGTCTTTATCGACAATGGGGTTCATTCCACACATTTCAGAAGCATCGGAGACTTCTACAGGAATGCGAGCCAGATCCTCTATAATGAACTTGCCAAGCTCACCGGCATAGTAAGCCGTCCCCATGGCGATGATATGGATTTTTTTGATATCGAAGAAATCCCGTTTCTCCAGATTGAGTCCCGCGAGAAGAGCCGAACCGAAGTCAGGAAGAAGACGTCCGCCTCGCCCCATGGCTCGGAAAACCGATTCAGGCTGTTCATGAATTTCCTTCAGGAGATAATGAGGATATCCCTCTTTCGTATGGTTTTCCGAAGCGACTTCCAGCTGTTCCACATCTCTGTCAATTTCCAGATTCTGGCTGTTGATGATCCTGTATCCCTTCGGATTGAGGATAACCATCTCCCCGTCATCGACAAATACGGCATGCTGGGTGTAACCGGCGAAGGCCATGGCATCGGAAGCCAGGAACATTTCATCCTTTCCGATTCCGATAACGAGGGGACTGCCGTTTCTCGCGGCGATAATAAGATCGGGATGATCTCTGAAGAGGAAAAGAAGACCATAGGTTCCGTTGATCATGGAAATGGCTTTGGAAACCGCCTGTTCAGGACCCAGATCAAGATATTTCTCCACCAGATGGGCAACGACTTCCGAGTCTGTCTCGCTTTTAAAAACATTACCTTCGGCAATAAGTTTCTCTTTCAGTCCGGCATAGTTGTCTATGATACCGTTATGGACGACGATAACCTCTTCCTTCGGTCCTGTATGGGGGTGGGCATTTTCCTGCGTGACGCCGCCATGGGTTGCCCATCGGGTGTGGGCTATACCGATTTTGGCGGTCAGATTATCTGTCAGCTGTTTCTCGAGCATGGCGAGTTTGCCTTTCTCTTTTATGACTTTGACTTTTTTTCTGTGAACGATACCGATTCCCGATGAATCGTATCCTCTGTATTCGAGCTGCTTAAGCCCCTGCATAAGAACGGGAACCGCGTCCCTTTCTCCCAGATAACCGACTATTCCGCACATAATGTTCTCCTTTTCGCTGTTTCCCGGATCTTCAATTTATCCGTAAATGACCCTTCTTATCTGTCTCAGACTCATTTGAGGGCCGGCAAATGGTCTGGATTGAAGCTCCCTCTGAATCTTTCTGTATATTTCCTCATTTCTCAGTCCCCGCTTCTGAAGCTGTCGATGACGCTGGACTATGAACTCCTGCGGAGCTTTGAGAAAGTATTCTCCCAGATCATCGAGAAGATGACTGAGAAGAGATTCGTCTATGGGATAAGATGAAAGCAGATATTGCCTGAATGATTCTTCAAGTTCCATTTTTGCCATTATTGTATATATAGCCCTATTTAAAACATTTTTCCATAAAAAGCACCGAAATCGGGTATTAAATAGCAAATATTTACCCGAATTAGGGCAGATTATATATCTTTTCCAGCTAAAATTTCATTTAGAGAATTATTTATTTAGCATATGCACAAACATTTGACCATCGGGTCTGCCTGTGTTAGGTTCAGAAAGAAACATAAAGGAGTTTACTATGGCCAAATTACCCCGTACGGTTATCGATGCCTGGGACAGAATGGATGGTCCCGTCATATTTACGACAGTGGACAGCAAAGGGAAACCCAATGCCATTTATGCCACATGCGTTTCACGCTATGGCGAAGACCGGCTGATCGTGGCAGATAATTATTTTGCAAAAACGAGAGACAATATCCTGGAGGGATCAACCGGTTCAATTCTCTTTATCACCGAAGATAAAAAGGCTTATCAGATAAAGGGCTCAGTGGAATACCACAAAGAAGGACCGGTTTTTGAAGACATGAAAAAATGGAATCCGGAAAAACATCCCGGACACGCTGCCGCCGCCTTGAAAGTGGAAGAAGTCTATTCGGGCAGTGAAAAACTTCTGTAAAAAGAAGAACCGCCTTTTTCAGGCGGTTCCCTTCATCTATCTGACTGATATGATTACAGATCCCTGTAGCAGAACCACCAGTCATAGCCTTCGTACTTCTTCAGTCTTTCTGCCGCATCCTTCTGATTGTTGGGCGGAGGAATAATCACTTTATCCTGGATAAGATCGTTTTCAGGCCAGTTCGCCGGTACGGCCACTCCGTTGTTATCAGAAACCTGGAGAGCTTTGACGGCACGGACGATTTCATCCATATTTCTTCCGATCTCCTGGGGATAATAGATAGTCAGTCTGACTTTACCTTCCGGGTCGATGACGAATACGGCGCGGACTGTGTTGGTTCCTTTTCCGGGATGGAGAAGCCCCAGTTTATTGGCTATGGTATCGTTGGCGGCAATAACGGGATAGGTTATCTCCACATCCAGTTTTTCCTTGATCCACTCAACCCATTTGATATGGCTGAAGATCTGGTCCACTGACATCCCGATCAGTTCAACACCCATTTTGCTCAGCTCTTCCGCTTTTCTCTGGAAACCGACAAACTCGGTCGTACAGACAGGAGTAAAATCGGCGGGATGGCTGAAGAGGACAAACCATTTCCCTTTATAGTCTCCGGGCAGATTTTTAGGCCCGTGAGTTGTCGCTACTGTCATTTCGGGAAAGGCATCTCCCAGCAAAGGCATGTTAATTGTTTTTTCTTCCATTTTTGTTCTCCTTGGTAATTTTCAATTTCATATACATCTCATATTGCAAAGGGCATGCCAACTTTATTAGGCAGACAAAAACCTTAAGCTGATGCACAACAGTTCATTATATTTACAAAACAACGATATATCGGTTATGATTGTAACGAAATATCGGTCTGACGATATTTCGTGGAGGTTAGTCTCATGGAAGATCAGCTTATCGATGTTCATCCCGACAGAGTGCTGGATCTTATACTCCAGTCTCTAGAAGAACTGCTCAATTATGAGCTTGCTGTTATTTTAAAATTGAATGACAGTTCCCACTTGACCGTTGAAAGAGCAGCAGGGCCGCTGGTTAACGACAAACTCAAATCCTATAAAATCGATCTGCTCAAAAGACAGGATCTGGCTCAGATATTAAAGCGCAACGAACCCCATCTCTTTGACGAGGATCTGGAACACGAGGATACCTATGTCAATATAGTTGATCTGCCGGATTCCCATTCCTGTCTGGTCGCGCCTTTATATGTAAAAGACTATCTGCTGGGAATGCTGACACTGGATAACAGAGCCTGCGGCGTATTTTCTCCGGCCATAGTCAATTTTGTCGGGACCATATCAAAACTCATTGCCGTCATAATCGCCCAGAAGGATTCTTCTATTGCCTTGATTACCAGAAACAAAGATCTCATTGAGGAAAGGAACTTTCTTCTCCGACCGGAAGAAAGCGTTTTCAGCGATATCTACGGGAATTCACCGGAATGGCAACGCGTTCTGGAATGCATAAGGACAGTGGCCGCTTCAGATCTCCCGGTTCTGATTCAGGGAGAAACAGGAACGGGAAAAGAAGTGGTGGCCCGGAAAATTCACGATCTGAGTTCCAGAAGCGGCAAGCCCTTTATTACGCTCAATTGTTCCGCCCTCAACGCCGGCCTGGCGGAAAGCGAACTTTTCGGCCATGAAAAAGGAGCCTTTACATCAGCGGTAATCCGCCGGAAAGGCCGTTTTGAACTGGCAGACGGAGGAACCCTTTTTCTCGATGAAATAGCCGATCTTCCGGCGGAAATACAGCCGAAAATCCTCAGAACACTCCAGGAAGGGACTTATGAAAGAGTCGGCGGCGAAAAAACCTTGCATTGTGATGTCCGGGTGATAGCCGCAAGCAATAAAGATCTCAAAGAACAAGTCGAGAAAGAACTGTTCAGAGAGGACCTCTACTACAGACTGGGCGTCTTTCCTCTTTTTCTTCCCCCGCTCCGGGACAGAGGCGAGGATGTCATCGTCATAGCGGAACAGTTACTGAATAATCTCCGGGAAAGCGAAGCGTACCGGCATCATTATTTCTCATCCGATGCCATAGAGAGCCTCCTCTCCTATTCCTGGCCGGGAAACGTAAGAGAACTGCAGAATGTGATCCGCCGATCGGCCCTGATGGCGGCTGACGGAATAATCAGGAAAGAGCATCTGTCTCCGGGCGGAGGGAAACTACCCGGTCCCGGTCGCAAAGATGCAAATGCGAAAAAAACACAAAAACCTGATATGCCGTTCGTCACTATGGACGAAGCGGTAAAGCAGCATATAGAAATGGCCTTGAAATTGTCAGACGGGAAAATATACGGCAGCGGCGGGGCTGCGGAATTGCTGGGAATGAAGCCGACGACGCTTCAAAGCCGGATGAAGAAGCTGGGGATGATGTAGAAAAAGGGGGTATCCGAAATACCCCCTTCATATAAAATTTATTTACCCGACACAGACAAAGCCTTCACATAAATAGAAGGCGAACTGAATTCGGCGTAATCGTTGAAGCGGTTATTATCCGCCACGGCTATGATATTTTTTATAAGATCATAAAAATTCCCGGCGACGGTGATGTTCTTAATGGCTTTACCTTTTTTGCCATTTTCAATGAGAAAACCTTTTGCCGCCAGAGAGAAGTCTCCGCTGATCTGGTTCAGTCCCGCGTGAAGACCCTCTACATCAGTTATATAAATTCCCCCTTCCGCTTCGCCGAAAAGAGATTCTTCTTTTTTATCCGAAGGCTGAAGATAGGGAGAGTAGAGCTTTGTGGAAAGAGGAGACGAATATCCGCGGCTCCCGTTCCCTGTCGATTCCACGCCGCTGCGCTTCGCACTGTAGAGATTGTGAAGCTCCGTTTCAAAAACGCCATTGCGGATGAGATACTGAGTCGAAGCTTCAACACCTTCATCATCGAAAGAAGCCGCTCCCATGCTGAATATGGACGGGTCGTCAATAATATTGATATGCGATGCGGCTATAAGCTGGCCGAGTTTGCCTTCCAGCTTTGACCGGCCTTTCTGTATATTCTCACCGAAGAAAGCGCTTCCGGCGGAATTAATGAAAGCCCCGAGGAGACTGGATGCCGTGGATGCGGAAAAAATGACGGGATAGCTGCCGGAATCAATTTCTTCGGCATTGAGCTTGCAAAGAGCATCCTCTGCGGCCAGTTCCGCGATCTTCTTCGGATCGAGATCGGCAAAGTTCTTTTCCCCCTGGAAGTAGAAACCGACAGACGTATCCTTGCCGTCGGAAGCCATAAGGTAGGCGTAGGCATAACAGAGAGAAGCTTTTTCGGTTTTACACAGGCCGTAAGAGTTGGCTACAATCCGCTCATTGGCCACATCGCTGTATATCGCTTCCGGTACGTTTATGATTCTCTCATCATAGGCTTTGGCGTATTTTTCGATTTCCAGAGCCAGCTCTTTTTTCTGCTCGACCGAAACCTTGTGGAGATCAGCGCTTTTAAAACGGTCATAAACCCTTTCCTCATCGCTCTCGAAAATGGCGTATCCCTTATCATCGGGAATGTATGTGGCGTTTTCCCTGGCTTTATCCAGTGAGACAGCAATATTCTCCCCGTTTACTTTTTCCGTAAAGGAAAGCCCCATTTTGTTGCCAAGAACCACTCTGGCGCCAAGTCCCGATGTTTCGGCGTAGGAGAATGAAGCTATTTCGCCTTCGTGAGCTTTTATACTGGTTTTAGAAGAGGAGGAAAAATAGATTTCCGCAGCTTCTTCGAATTTTCTATCTTTTAAGGCTTTTTTTACAAGTTCTGCGTTGCTGCTCATCATAACCCCTCCTGTCCGCCGACGACCAGACCGGTCACTTTTATGGGCGGCTGGCCTACATTGGCGGGAATGGACCCCGATTCGGAACCGCACATTCCCGTACCGTAATCGAGATTTCTTCCCACCATTTCGATATTCTGAATAATGTCCGACCCCTTTCCGATAAGAGAAGCCCCTTTGACAGGCCGATCGATTTTTCCGTTCTTAATCAGATAAGCCTCGGCAACGGCAAAGTTGAAATCTGTTGTCGGAGGGTTCACTGATCCGCCGCCCATATTGCGGCAGTAGAGCCCGTTGTCGATAGTGGAAATCATTTCCTCGAGCGTGCTGTTTCCCGGAGCGATGAACGTGTTGGTCATACGCGATGTGGGTGCATATTTGTATGACTCTTTTCTTCCGCTTCCTGTAACGGGATGATTCATCTTCAAGGATCCAAGCTTATCGACCATATAGGATTTGAGAATCCCGTTCTCGATCAGGACGTTTTTCTGAGTCGGCATCCCCTCGTCATCGAAGTTCTGGGAACCCCACTCATTGGGAAGGGTTCCGTCATCAATGGCCGTGACAATGGGATTGGCGATCTGCTGTCCCAGTTTGCCGCAGAAGACCGACGCGTTATCCGCAACAGCCGTGGCCTCAAGCGCATGGCCGCAGGCTTCATGAAAGATAACGCCTCCGAAAGCATTATCCATAACCACCGGCATTTTCCCCTGAGGAGCCGCTCCCGCTTCAAGGGAGACAAGGGCTATCCGCGCGGCTTCCTCGGCGATGGATTCGGGAGTATAGCGGTCGAAGAGCTCAAATCCCAGAGCCTTGCCGGGCCCGAAAAAGCCTGTTTCCTTTTTATCGCCTTCTACACCGACGGCCGTAACCGCCAGACGGGTGCGGATTCTTTTGTCATTGACGAGCCTGCCTTCCGATGTGGCGATCGTTACGTTCTGGGAGTTATCCCAGTAGCGGACAATGACTTCCTGAATTTTAGACGAATGATCTCTCGCTGCGGTATCGGCGCGGGAAAGAATCTCGAGTTTGTCTCTCAGGTCAACCGATGAAGGGAGAATCCTGATGTTGTGGGCATTGGAGAGAGAAACAGGAGTCAGATCTCCAAGATTCCCCCGTTTATCATATTTTACAGCCTGAGCGACTGTTTCGGCCAGATTGAGGAGCTTCTGCTCATCGGCATTGCTGGCATAGAGATAGACGCTTTTTCCGCCCATAATCACCCGGATACCCGCTCCGGCTATAAGACCTGTATTTATGGACTTGACTTTGCCGCTGTCGAAGAGAAGAACCGTGTCATTCGTATCTTCCACGAATACATCGGCGTAATCGCCTCCGTTCTTCAGAGCCATGGACAGAAGCTTGTTATAGAATTCCTGTGAGTACATAGCTAATCCTTTTGAAATAAGTTGATACAAATCTAACACTCATAGGTTCAGCAGTCAAATAATGAACAAAAATAAAAAACCGGCAGTATCATTCATGCCCCTGAAAAGATACTACCGGTCTGATAAAATAAATTAGACGAACTAAAGCAGCGAAACGGCCAGTAAAAACCATCCCGCATGGGGGATCCACTGTTCACCCCAGCGCCACGAATGATCTCCGAGCTGTCCCGCACCCCGGGGAGCGAAATCGATATCTTCCTCATCGTCAAACCCGGAAGTTATGCCGTTGCAGATCCCTCCGGGATTATTGATAAAGTCTCTCTCATAAGGAGGATTGTTGGCACCGTGCCCCTGCATCATGCACATATTGAAAGGGTTGCATCCCAGAATCCAGTTGAGCTGGTCCAGGGCGTAGGTTCTTAAATCAACAGTCAACTGACTCTCTTCTTTAAACAACCGGGCACTCTTTAAGGCCGCCGAAGCCAGCGATGCGAGCCTCGCATTCTCCCCCTGCCACCAATAACCCGAAGGGTTGTTATGGGGGATGAAAAATGCTCCCGATGCTTCACGGTCTTCCGCCTTTGTATACTGGCGGGCATAACCGAAAGGATTATTCACTTCTCCGGTAATTGACAGTTCAAACTCCATGATTTTCCTGACAGCGCTTAAAACCGAATCTCTGTCTTTCCGATCCGCCGATGAGGCGCACTCGAGATAACGGATTAAAGATAGAACGGGAAGCCCCGCTTCGGCCGCATGAAAATAAGGTCTGTCCTGTCCATCGGCGCTGATCCATCCGCTGTAGGGGCCGTCTGACCTCACCCGCCCCGACAGGCTGGCCGCTCTTTTTTCCGCAGCATCGAGAAAACGCTTTTCGCCGGTAAGGGCAAACAATTCCGATGCGGCCAGAAGAGCGCAATAATCGTCTATGACATTCTCTCTTCCATCGTCCAGGTAGGAAATATTATGCTCTTCCAGATGGTCGAATCCCCGGACGGCCGCTTTGAGGTAGTCATCGCGACCGTAATCCCCTTCCGCTCCAATCGCCGCGGTTCTCGCCAGGAGAGCTATGGCTACCCCTCCGCCCTGACGGTATCCGGCCTGATAGGATTCCCATCTCTTTCCATCCTGACCCGTATAGGAACAGAGCATCCTTTTCTTCAGATCTTTCGACCACTGATCGAAGAGCGTCATATAAAAAAAGCCCGACGGATCCTGCATGCGCATGATAAAATCTGAACCCTGGAGAATCTCTTCGATAAAGCGCTTCTCCATTTCGCTGCCGGTCAGCTTTCCCGCGGCCCTCATTTCTTCAAGTGCATCTATCATATTCCAGGCAACCATGGGAATCTGCTGGGGATTGAGATAATTGGCATAGCTGAGATGGCTCAGATATTTGCTCGTATCGCCCGATGCATCATACCAGCCGCCGTGGGCATCGACAGTTTTATCTGTTCCGAATAGGGGAACAGCGCTGTCCTGCCTGTCGTAATTGCCGGAAGAACGCATGCTTTTGAAATAGTAGAGAAGATCGGAAATTGTGGTCTCCCGCAGCAAATCTTCACCTATGCGAAAGGGCTCGGATGTTATAATCTTCCCATCCGCATTCATTTGGAAAAAGTACCGGCCGATTTCCTTAATTTCGGAAAAATCAATAATGAGAAAGTTCCAGTCTTTCCATCGGGCGACCCCTCCTTTCTGCTGAGGCTGCCCGGTCCAGACAACGGCTCCGGATTCCCTGTTTACAAGAGAAACGGCCGATGTCGCCAGCTTTTCCGGTCCTTCTATAACGGCTTGCTTTCTGTCCTCCGGACCGTAGCCGATATGGTTAACAAAAATGTTCATATTTTATACCCTTATTCATTTTATCTTATCTATTTTCACGTAAAAACTAATTCAACAATAGCATAAACCACCAATTCTGGCAAGTTTGATACAGACTTTTCACGATTGCATGTGCGGAATACGGAGGCCTGGACTTCCTTTGTCCAGTTTTCGCCAATCATTTTTCCAGAACTTTATCTTCCATTATAGAAGAACCGTCCTTTTTCCTCTATGGACATCAGCTAATCGAATCATTACTATTCAATACATGAACATGAAGCGGCTCATGAGAACTGCAGTTTTTATTTCCATCCTGATTCCGGCAGCATCCTGTCTCATTCCTCCTGAAACCGAAGGAGAAGATGATACAGCTGGTTCTGAAATGCCGCCTTTTTCCCGGAATTTCCAGGAAGAGCAATACAGGATCCCCGGAGATTTTGATTTTGATGCTACCGTGGCGCGCTGGCACGGTTTCAGCCGGGCCGCAGCTTCTCTGACTTTTGATGACGGCACTTATGATCAATACTCGACTGCCTGGCCGGTACTGGAGGAAAAAGGGGTCAAAGGAACGTTCTATCTGGCTGCGGGACTGATCGGCACAGGAATCTGGAACGATCACGGAACCAGCAGAAGAATGATGTCCTGGCAGGAAGCCTCGGAAATAGCCGCTTCGGGCCATGAGATCGGAAGCCACAGCATGAGCCATATTGATTTGAGTCGCGGAGAGATCGATTTCGATCTTGAATTCAGAGAGAGCCGCAATCTGATCGAAGCAGAAATTCCCGGAACTGTTGTGGAAACTTTCTGCTGGCCTCATTGGAGAGAAACCGATGAGACCATGAAGGCCGCATCGCAATACTATATCTCCGCACGATCCGGTAATGGTGTAATTTCCTATTATTATGACAGAAAAGGGGGAATACCCTCTGATCCGCCGATGAATATGTACTCCGTCAATGCTCTTGGAATTCTCAACGGTCACAGCTCCGATCAGTGGATGGGTGTGGCGGAAGATATTCTCAACAGAGGGTCCTGGTTCGTCACCTCTTTCCACGGTGTTCAGTCGCTGCGCGCCGGTGAAGATGAACTGGGCTGGAGCGCTCTCCCGGAAAAAGACTTTAGAATTATTGTTGACTATATAATCGGGAGGGGATTCTGGATAGAAACTTTCGCAACGGTATCAAAGTACATATATGAGAGAGATGCCGCTGATCTCCATATAAAAAATTCTTCCGATTCCCTGATTCTGACTCTGGATGATGATCTGGATGATTCCGAATACGATATCCCCCTGTCTCTAAGCCTCAGTATCCCTGAGAACTGGGAAAGCGCAGAAGCGTACGATTCGGAAGGCGGCAGGATCCGAAGCCGCATTAATGGCGGCAAACTTTTTCTCGATATTCCCCCTGACGGGAACAGTGTTATAATAAAACCGTATTGACGGAAATCCATAAGACTATACAATGGTAGTAACGGAGGCGACTCGATGGCAGTTGAAAAAATAGGCGAAGGTCTTGTCAGGATCGGAGCTATGACACAAGAACAGAGGAACCAGGTTATAGAAAAACAGAATGAGGGCGATGAACGGATGTTCGGTGAAATCGCCATTGATCTTGGCTATATCAATGACGAAATCATAATGAATTACATCAATTCCCGCTTCAATTGAAAATCGGTCAGTACAATCCGCGATCCACAATCAATCGCATAATATAAGTAATCACATCCATATCCATCTCTTCGGCCGAAGCATCGACGATGTTTCGAACGTATATCCAGTCCTCTTCTGTCAGAGGATCGGTATCTTCGTCATACTGGCGGTTAAAAAGATCGACGATATCCGCCAGGATTTCAGCTGAATCAAAGAGATTCTCTTTTTCCGAGCAGTACCGGAAAAAAATATCATCGCAGACGCTGTCATCCAAATTGAGATTCCTGTAGAGCATCTCCTTGATTTCAGCTTCCACATCATTAACCTTGCCGGCGAAATGATTCTTTTTTATTTTTTTCAATCCTCTGTAAAAAGGCGATTCCATACTGTACCTCCAGGGGGATTTAAATCCCGGATGAACAGCATATATTTTTTTAAGCGATTATGATATAGTACAGATACCGAAACCGACGGACGGAGGAATCTTTTGAGCGACTATGCAAGACCGAGCTGGGATGATTATTTTATGGAAGTCTGCGAAGCAATCTCCAAAAGGGCTACCTGCGACAGGGGCCGGAGCGGCTGCGTGATCGCCAAGAACAGACAGATACTGGCCACAGGTTATGTCGGTGCTCCCCAGGGGCTTCCCCACTGCGATGAAGCCGGCCATCAGTTCAAAACGGTTGTTCACGAAGACGGCCACGAAAGCCACCACTGTGTCCGCACGGTTCACGCCGAACAGAATGCGATCTGCCAGGCGGCGAAAAGAGGCATTTCCATCGAAGGGGCAACGCTATACTGCCGCATGACACCCTGCCGGACCTGCGCCATGCTGATAATCAATTGCGGGATTGTCAGGGTCGTCTGTGAAAAGAAATATCATGCCGGCGCCGAATCGGAGACGATGTTCGCCGATGCGGGCGTACAGCTGGAATACAAGCTCAATGAAGTCCAGCAGTACGATAATCAGTAAAGCTAGCGGGGAATTCTGTACTTTCTTTTATCTTTTTCTTTGTGCTCTCTGTAATAGATAGCTATATTACCCACAACGCGGACCAGAAGGGACTCTGTCTTTTCGGCGATAACGCCGGCCAGATCGTGACGTGATTCTTTAAAGTCGATAAACTTGACCTTGATCAGTTCGTGTATGTCCAGAGCCTCGTTCACCGCTTTAATGACCTGATCGCTCATTCCGTTGCGCCCGATCATAACAACCGGTTTTATTTCGTGGGCTTCTTTTGTCAGATAAGATCTCTGATAACCTTTTAATTCCATTTCCATTTAACTCCGGTGCCCATCATAACGGAGAGAGGGCATTTCAGTCCAGTCATTCGCTGAACCGCTTCTGAATTTCAAGAAGAGCTTTTTTTGAGCGGAAAAAGATATCCACCAATCGGGGATCGAAGTGAGATCCCTTGCCTTCAAGAATTATCTTATCGATCTGCTCCTCGGGAAACGGTTCCTTGTAAGGGCGCTTCGTGCTGAGGGCATCGTACACATCGGAGATGGCGACTATCCGCGCTTCAAGCGGAATATCTTCACCGGAAATTCCCCGCACGTAACCGCTACCGTCCCACTTTTCATGATGGTAGAGAGTAATATTTTTCGCCATGATATCTATGGCGGGATTATCGAGCATCCGGGAGCCTATAACAACATGCTCCTGCATCTGGATAAACTCTTCGGGTGTGTATTTCCCCGGTTTTTTGAGGATTTTATCTGGGATTCCGACTTTCCCCACATCGTGAAGCGACGAATAGAGTTTGATCCTCTTGATGTAATCCTCATCGCATCCGTATTCTCTGGCGAAATGAGCCGCGTATGCCCCAACTCTCGCAATATGATCGCCCGTATCGGTGTCATTGAAAAGATTGGCATTCTCAAGAGCGTTGACCAGCGCGAAGACCGTACCGTCAAGCCGTTTCGTTTTTTCATCGACCAGTTCCATAAGCTGGAGTTCCCGGCTCTTAAGGATGAGGTTTTTCTCCTCCAGTTCTATCCTCGCCAGCCTTAGATTGAGATGGGCGGAAACCCTCGACATAAGCTCCTGTTTGTTAAAGGGCTTGTTAATATAATCGACTCCTCCCAGATCAAAGGCTTTCACGATATTTTCCGTTCCCGTAACTGCTGTAATAAAGAGTATGGGAATATCGTTAGTCTGCGAATCCTCTTTCAACCGGGAAGCCACTTCATATCCATCCATCTCAGGCATCATGATATCCAGAAGGATCAGGTCCGGTTTTTCCCGGGCCACAAACTCTAGGGCATCTTTTCCGTTGGAAGCCAGGCGGATATCATAGACTTCGCTCTCCCCCAGAATCATCGCCAGATACTGACGGTTTGTTGCAACATCATCGACAACTAAAATTATCGGTTTCTTCTTCATGAACCGGAATCCTCCAGCATTTGCTGTACTAAAGCTGCCAGCCCCGCTTCATCATAATACCGGGCTGTTTCAACTAATTTTTCCCCATAATTTTCCAGACGAGGATCACTTTCTTTAATTTTAAAGCCAATTTCCCGTATTTTCTCAGAGTTGAAAACTTTGACCGAATCCCCCAGCTCTTCCGCTGCATGGCGCAGAATCTCTTTCTGTTCGGCATTCAGTCCTTCTTTTGCCGACTCAAGTATCTCGTCTGCCATGGCCGGATTTTTCTGCCTGGATTCGCATTTTATTTCTACAGTGACAACCGTTCCCTGCGGTTTATTGTCACTGATTCTGAGACTTCCTTTCATTAACTCCACCAGCTTGGATGCAATTGTCAGCCCCAGTCCGATCCCTTCAAACTCACGGTCAAGATTGGCATTTCCCTGGCGGTATAATTCCAGAACAATTTGCTTTTTTTGGTCATCTATGCCGATGCCTGTATCGGCTACGGCGAAACGGAGCGTTTTCCTTTTATACTCGGCAAAGATGGTAACTGATCCGGTAAATGTGAATTTCACGGAATTTTCCATGATCATGGAAAGAATCTCGAAAACGGCGTGAAAATCGAAATAGATACGCATGTCCCCTGGGATATTATTTATCTGTTCGATTTGAATATTTTTCATTCTCGCAGCTTCATCGAATTTATTGACAAGGTTCATAAGCAGGTTATTCACACTTTGATACTGGGGATCGATTTTATAGAGACCGGTTTCGATAGATGAAAAATCAATCAGCTTCTTGGACATAATAAAAAGTCTGCGGCTGTTCTGGGTGATGGCATTTAATGCCTCTTTCTTTTTACTGTCCGTCTCTGAATGATAAAGCTGGTCGGTAAATCCCATTATGGCATTCAGCGGAGTTCTCCACTCATGAGAAATATTATTGATAATATTCCTGGTGTTGCGAAACAGAACTTTGGACACGGCTTCCTGGCTGCCAAGAGATTTATTCAGATAATACTTTATGAGAAAGATAAATAAAAAATAGACGAGTAATTCCAGCAGAATATAAATGATAAGCGGCTGCCACGGTTTAGCGGTTCCCATGGCGATATGGAGAAGGGACACAGTAACGAGGACAATGCCCTGCAGGATGGCAAAGAGAACGGAAAACTGTACAAAAAGCCGGGCTTTTATCTTAGCGAAAAAATCTGACATCGACCCTCCTGACTTAATTATAGTACAATCAAAGTTATGAATCTAATTCTCTTTGAAAATGATGAAATCAATAATAAAATACCCTCTTTCGACTTACGGTATCAGCATATCAGAACCATTCTGAAACTGGGAAAAAATGACAGTTTTGACTGCGGGATTATTAATGGCCCCGGCGGCCGGGCCATGATAAAAAGCCTTGACAGCAGCGGCATGGTTCTGGAATTTGATGAACAGTGGACTTCCCCGCGGCTCTATCCGCTGACTCTTATAATAGGTGTTCCCAGGCCGCCGACAGCCAGACGGCTTTTGAAAGATCTGACTTCTACCGGTGTGGACCGTATCTGGTTTACCGGGACGGAACTGGGTGAGAAATCCTACCTGACCAGTAAAATCTGGCAAAATGAAAAATACCGGGAGTATGTGCTGGAGGGAGCCCAGCAGGGCGAATCGACGCTCCTACCGGAAGTGAGGCGCTTTCACAGTCTGCGGCTCTGTCTGGAAGCACTGGAAGGCGGAGAAGCCAGAGCGGCGCTGGACAACAACGAATCTGTTATGCCCATTTCCCGATACAGTCCGGAGAAAGAGAGGAATGTGATAGCTATCGGTTCCGAACGGGGATGGACGGAGGGAGAGAGAACGCTTCTCAAAGATTCAGGATTCTCTCTGCTATCCATGGGAACCCGGGTTCTCCGTACCGAAACAGCCTGCGCCATGGCGGCCGGATTCACCCTGGCCGCTATGGGAAAAATCTAGATCAGCGATTCCACGAAGGCTTTCACTTCACCGGAACAGGCCCTTTTCTCTTCGGCGCACCGTCCGATAATTTCCACAAGGGCCGATCCGACGACAGTACCGTGCACATGGGGAGCCAGAAGATCGACCTGCTCCTTCTCCCGTATGCCGAATCCAGCCAGAACTTTGGCACCGGAGCGGGACAATTTATCGAGAAATGCGACGGTATCCTCACCGATCGTCGTTCTGGCTCCGGTTATCCCTTTTCTCACAGCGGTATAGATGAAGGGGGGGGTCATCCCCAGAACGGCATTAAGTCTTTCTTCATCGATACCGGGAATGACAACCGGAACAACAGGTATTCCCGCTTTTTTGCCGGCCTCATAGAGCCCTTCATCATAATCGTAGGGAAGATCGGGAATGATCAGACCGGCGACACCGCTCTCAGCCGCTCTTTCCACAAAATTCTCCACACCGGGAGCCATGAGAAGATTGCCGTAAGTCATAAGAAAAACCGGGACATCGGTTTCTGCGGTCAGAGAAGCGAGGAATTCAAATCCTTTATCTGTCGAAAAACCCTCATTGAGAGCATCGGTGCAGGCTCCCTGAATAAGCGGGCCGTCTGCAATGGGGTCGGAAAAGGGAAACTGGACTTCCAGATAGGAGGCACCTCCGGCAACCATGGCCAATGCGGCTAGACGGGATTCCTCAAGATTTGGATAACCTGCGACCAGATGAGTCATTACTATATTTCCGTCAGCCATTTTTCGTCTCCTCATTTAAAAAGTCAAACCATTTATCACGCTGGAGGGCTTTGGCCGTAATGAAAATATCCTTATCGCCCCGTCCCGACATATTTATTATAACAGCCTCTCCCGGTTTGTACTGTTCCGCGATTTTCAGTCCCGCCGCGCCGGCATGGGCCGACTCGAGAGCGAAAATGATTCCTTCGTTGGAAGCGAAAAAACGAAGGGCTTCCAGGGCCTCATCATCGCGGACTGAAGTGAATTCGATCCGTCCCGTATCGCCCAGATGAGCCAGCTGGGGACCGATGCCCGGGTAATCGAGTCCTGCGGATATGGAATGGGTATGCAGAACCTGCCCGTCTCCATCGAAGAGAAACCGGCTCTTATAGCCCTGGATCACTCCCGTTCTGCCTTCTCCCGTCATTCTCGCGGCATGGCACCCCTCTTCAGGTCCGGTACCGCCGGCTTCCGCGCCAATCAGCCTCGGCGTTCCGCTATGGATGAAAGGTTCGAAAAAGCCGATGGCGTTGGAACCGCCGCCCACACAGGCGACCATGGCTCTGACCTGAAGCTTCCTCTTCTCCTGTTCCGCCTTGACTTCCTTTCCTATAACGGACTGGAACTCCCGGACCATATCGGGATAAGGGCTCGGTCCGAGAGCGGAACCGATCAGATAATGGGTATCGGCGCTGGAGGAGGCCCAGTCACGGAGCGCTTCGTTCACGGCATCCTTCAGGGTTTTGGATCCCGATTCCACAGGAAAGACTTCGGCGCCGAACATCTCCATGAGAAAAACATTGGGTCTCTGCCTCTTTATATCTTCAGAGCCCATGTAGACCCGGCATTCCAATCCCAGCCTGGCGCAGACCGCCGCCGTTGCCACGCCGTGCTGACCCGCTCCCGTTTCAGCGATAATCCGGCTCTTCCCCATTCTTTTGGCCAGAAGAGCCTGACCGGCGGCATTGTTGATTTTATGGGCTCCCGTATTGGCCAGCCCTTCCAGTTTGATATAGATATCCGCACCGCCAACCGCCTTCGATGCTTTCTCCGCGTAGAGCAGCGGCGTGGGGCGGCCGATATACTCTTTGCCGAAACGGTTCAGTTCCTTTAGAAAGCCATCGTCATCCATAGCTTCTTTAAAAGCGGCTTCCAGTTCGTCGAGAGGTCCCCGGAGCAGTTCCGCCACATAACGTCCGCCGTAGGGACCGAAAAAATCATTATACACAGCCATTATCTATCTCCCTGAAAAATTCTTTCATTTTCCCATGATCCTTACGTCCTTTTTCCGCTTCGAGACGACTCGAAGCATCGATGAGCTCGGGTCTGAATTCACTGATAATCCCGCTGATGTTTTCCGGAGACAATCCGCCAGCCATCCAGAGAGGCCGGACTTGCGAAGCTTCAGTGACTATCTCTCCGTCAAGGCGCTTGCCTGTGCCGCCGTATTCCTTATCCGACCAGGCATCGACCAGAACTCTCGGTCCGGGAAATCTGTCAATTTCCTGCACATCCCCCCTGTCTCTCAATCTCAGAGCTTTGAAGCAGGGATAGGAGAAACTCCTCAGATCACCGGGATTTTCATTGCCGTGAAATTGAACAGCATCCAGATACCCCTTTTCCAGGAGCTCCATGACCTCTCTGTCCGGCTCGCCTTCCCCTGTAACCACGACCGCCACTTTCAGAACATCAAGATCCTTAACAGTCCGGATAAATGAGGGATCCGCTCTCCGGGGCGATTCGGCCAGGACGAAACCCAGAATATCGGCTCCCATCCCGACCGCTGCCTCCCCGTCCTCGCGGTTTGTTATACCGCAGATTTTAACCAGAGGCCTGCCCTGCCGTTTCCGCGAATAGAGACGATTCCAGAAATTTCCCTCCCCCTTACGTTCCGCAGCCTGGATCAGATCATCAATCAGATCAGGATCCCTGACAACAGATTCGCCGACCAGAATCCCGGCGAAACCGCTCTCAAAGGGTATGATAGCCTCATTGAAAGAGGAGATCCCCGACTCGTAAACGACCTGAGTCTCCCAATCGATATGCTTCTTCAATTCGATGGGAAGGATTTGATCTATTCGGAAGGTTTTGAGATTCCTGCTGTTGATTCCCATAATCTTCGGTCGGAAAGAGCGCACTTTGTCGACTTCCTCCCTGTTGTGAACTTCCACAAGAACCGCCAATCCCAGGCTTACGGCATAATGGTACAGCTCTTCGATTTTCTCTTTGTCCAGCAAGGCGGCGATAAGCAGAACGGCATCGGCACCGGCTCTGTAGGATACCAGCACATCCTCTTTTTCAAGTAAAAAGTCTTTACGGAGAACAGCCGCTTCGGGATAGGCTCTTTTTACTGCAATAAGATCATCGAGCGTTCCGCCGAAGTGGTCTTCTTCAGTCAGAACTGAAATATTGCGGATACCTTTTCCGAAATACAGACCGGCCTGTTTAACAGGATCGGCAATTTCCGATATTTTCCCTTTCGACGGCGAACGCCGTTTTATCTCGCAGATGACAAAGGGATTCTGACCGAACTTCTGTAAAGGGACGTCCCTTTCCGGTGGAACCGCCGATCCCAGAGTGTAGCCTTCCCTTTTAATGGTCTCTCTGCGTATCGAAGCTATTTTATTGAGAATATTCATGAGAAACTTCCCTGCAGATGTCCCAGAAGTTGTTGAACCTTCCCGGACTCCAGAGATGTTTTCGCTATTTTGTATCCCTCTTCTATGGAACCGGCCAGACCATAGATATAGAGCCCGGCTCCGCCGTTGAGCAGAACCGCATCCCTGATAGCCGGCCTTCCTTTTCCATCGAGAAGATCCCGGGCAAGTGCGGCATTTTCAGCAGCGTCTCCCCCTTTCAGATCATCGAGGGAATAAGGACCGATCCCCAGTGCTGCAGGATCGAAAATATAATCTTCTTTTTGTCCCCTTTCATCGATGACGATAACCCTCGAAGGCGCTGAGACTGAAAGCTCATCAATACCGTCCTGCCCGTAAATCACCATAACCCGCTTCACGCCGAGCATATGGGCGGCATCGGCCATAATTTCACAGAGGTCCTCCCGGTAAACACCGATGATCTGATATTCCGCCGCGGCGGGATTAACCAGGGGGCCGAGCAGATTCATAATCGATTTTACACCGAGGGCTTTTCTGACCGGTGCGGCGAACCGCATGGCTTTGTGGTACACCGGTGCGAAGAGAAAGGAAAAGCGCGCATCGGATAGTAATTTCTCCGCCTGTTGCGGAGAGATGTCTACAGGAACACCCATTTCCCGGTAAAAGTCGGCGCTTCCGCTTCTGGAACTGACGGCCCTGTTTCCATGCTTTGCCACGGCTGCGCCGCCCGCTGCTGCGACCAGCGCGGAAAAAGAAGAAATATTAAAAGTACCTATGCCGTCGCCGCCGGTTCCCACTATATCGAGAACCGGTTCTCCGGTTTTAACGGGAACTCTTTTTTTGTGAAGGACCGAGGCGCACCCGGCGATTTCCTCGGCGCAGACACCTTTGGTATTGAAGGCCGTCAGATATCCTGCGATGTGTATATCGCTGAGGCTTCCATCAGTCAGCTCCTCCATAAAAAGGACCGCCTCATCACGATTCAGATCCTGGCCGTTCATGATTTTTTCCAGTTTTCCCTTTACATCGAAAGGCTCTTTTCTGTAATTGAGGAAATTTCTGAGCATCCGCTTACCTTCTTCCGAGGCGATGGACTCAGGATGAAACTGAACACCTTCTACGACATAATCCCTATGCCGGACGCCCATGATCTCGCCATCGGGAGTCCGGGCCGTAATTTCCAGTTCGGCCGGTAGACTCTTTTCTTCTATGGCCAGCGAGTGATATCTGGTGCAGTTCAGCGGGGCGGAAAGATTCCTGAACACCCCTTTGCCGTCATGGCTGACGGGTTCGACCATACCGTGAACGATCCTGGCAGCCGGGATGATTTTTCCACCGAAGACTTCTCCAATGACCTGATGCCCGAGGCAGACCCCCAGAATGGGGATCTTTCCGGCGAAAGTCCTGACAGTCTCCATGGATATTCCCGCATCTTCAGGCCGGCCGGGACCGGGGGAGATGATAATGGCGTGGGGATTCATCTCTCTGATGTCCTCAATAGAGATGGCATTGTTTCTGTGAACCTCCACGGGGATATCTGTCAGCTCAGTGAGAAACTGGTAAACATTATAAGTAAAGGAATCAAAATTATCGATTAAAAGGATCATACTAAACCTCCACGCCCAGGGCTGTCGCCATGGCTCTCAGTTTTTCGCCGGTTTCCTCCAGCTCTCTCTCGGGAGTCGAATCATACACAATACCGGCTCCGGCCTGCATATAAATGGAATCGCCTTTTTTCAGAGCGCTTCTGATGGTGATGCAGGAATCCATATTCCCTTCCGGTTCCATAATGCCGATAAGGCCGGCATAGAATTTCCTCGGATAGATCTCCAGTTTGTCGATGGTCTCGATAGCCTGGATCTTAGGGGCGCCGGAAACAGTTCCCGCAGGGAAAGTCGCGCGAACGGCATCTGCGGCGCTTTTCCCTTCATCCAGATCCCCTTCCACCTGGGAAACGATATGAATGACATGGGAGTACTTTTCGATAGATCGGAATTCGGTCATTTCCACAGATCCGGACCGGCAGATCCGTCCCAGGTCATTTCTCCCCAGGTCGACGAGCATCAGGTGCTCAGCCCCCTCTTTGGGATCGGCGAGAAGCTCTTCTTCAAGGGCTTTGTCCTCTTTGGCATTGGCGCCGCGCCGTCTCGTTCCGGCAATGGGCCGGAGGAGAGCCCGGCCATCGTTGACTTTCACATGCACTTCCGGAGATGACCCGAAAAGCTGAAAATCATCAAAATCAATGTAAAAAAGATAGGGTGAAGGGTTTGTGGAGCGGAGTTTCCGGTAGGCTTCCAGAGCCGGCAGTTTGGTTTTAACTCTCAATCTGCGCGACACGACACCCTGCAGAAGGTTTCCTTTTATAATTTCCTCTTTTATGCGGACGACACCCTTGAGGAAAGCGTCCTTCTCCTGATCGCTGAAGATCAGTTCAGCGCTGTAATCGCGGTCGTGCGGAGCCAGATAATTAAAATTCAAATCGTTGATCTTCCTTTCCGTCTCATCCACCGCTTCCTCAAGATCGATCTCCTGTTCCTTGTAATTGAGGCCGATCAGATATATGACATCGGTAAAATGGTCGAAAACAATAAAAATATGGCCGAAGAGAAACATCGCGTCGGGAAGATTCAGGGGGTCGGCCTTCTCCGAAAAATTGATGGTGTCGCATTTGCGGCTGAACTCGTAGGACAGAAAACCGATGCCGCCCGCCGGGAAAGGCATGCCGGCAGAGGGGATGCTGTGCTGATTGGAGAAATAGGCCAGGACATCGAGAATATCCCTGGCTCCCGAGCGCACCCGTTTACGGCTCCCCTTCTCCGTTATATAAATGTCATCCCCTTCCTGGGAGACGCGGAAAGCCTCATGAACCATGAGAATCGAGTATCGGGAGCGTCCTCTCGAAAAAGCCGCCGATTCAAGTATTATCCTGGCATTCAGTTTATCGGCCAGAGCAAAAGGGGTAAACCGTTCGCCGGGCAGTGTTCTGATTATGGTATCCATCCGTTTTTCCGGCATCAGATCCTCCAATTAATTCACATGTATCTACGTATAGATACATTGATGATTTCCCCGATTCTATAGAGAGAAACATCTTTAGTCAATAACTTTTTCTTTTTTCCTCCCCTGTTGACAGAAATTTTCTGTTGCGTTATATTCACAAAGGTCTTGCCGCTGTAGCTCAGTCGGTAGAGCAGAGGACTGAAAATCCTTGTGTCGTGAGTTCAAATCTCACCGGTGGCAATGGGGCTGATACTTCGTGTATCAGCCTCTTTTTTTTACCCGCATTGACAAAGCTCACCTTTAAGTCTATTTCTTTATTATGGTCAAACGGAAAATTGAAAATCCGGACTTTCTTGAGAATTCCGGAAACAGGGAGCAGGACAAACTGACCTCCTTCCTGCTCGGCGGCGGTAAAATGAGAGCCGTTTTGTGCAACGGCTCCCTTATGATCAACCAGATGAGAGCGAATCATCAGCTGCAGATTGCCGAAACGCTAATCCTCGGTCGCAATTACCTGGCAGCCTCCCTGCTGTCAGCCAATCTCAAAGAAGAGGATGTCATAAAAATCCAGGTCAGCTGTTCCGGCCCCCTCGGCGGACTTAACGTTGAAGCCGACCACAATCACAACGTGCGGGGATATCTCTTCAACAATCCTATCAACGCGCCTGATCCCGGATCCATGGCTCTGTCGGATTATTTCGGCGCGGGAGTCCTCTCCTTTACAAGACTCAACCGCATGACGAATAAACCTTTTACCGGGCAGATTGAAATTCAATACGGCAATACGGCCCGTGATCTGGCGTACTATTTCACAGCTTCGGAACAACTGGCTACGGCATTTAAGCTGGATGTCTCATTCAGTGACGACGGCAATGTCAAAGGCGCGGGGGGGCTGCTCATTCAGGCCCTTCCCGGAACCGATGACGAATTGCTTTTGGAAGCGGAGAAGACCATTCTGGATCTTCCCTCGCTGGGACAATGGTTTGCCGATGACAAAACTTCGGAGAGCTTTATATCAGAAAGACTCGCCTCGCTCGAACCTCAGATTCTGGCCTCCTCCGACACAGAGTTTTTCTGCCCCTGCAGCAAAGAGCGGATCAGAGTGCACATCAGCGCCCTGCCCGATACGGATAAACAGGACATCATCAGCAAAAACGATTTCCCGATAAAATCCCTTTGTCATAATTGCGGAACCTCCTATCTTTTTTCCCGGGAAGAGAGTATGGAACTGTTTATTAAGGAAAAAAAACTTCAATAGAGAGAAGAAACCATGGGCGATGGCGCGCCTCTTCACGAAGCGCTTTTTGAAAACGGAGTTTACCCCCTTATCATTATGGAACTGAAAAGTGAAAGGATAATCCGGGTAAACAACGTTTTTAAAGAATGGTTCCGCACCGATGAACCGTCATTCCGCTCAATATCCCTAAGGGGTGGAAGTAAGCAGCTGGCTGTGCGGCTGGAACAGAATCCGGTTGTCCGAGACATGGAACTATCAATCATTCACGGCAATGGAAAGAAAGTCGCCTGTCTGGGAACAGCCCATAAAATCAGGGAAAACAGAACCGAAAGAACCCTGATCGTCATTCATGAATCTCTCGAAACGAGCCGGCAGACCGCGGTTCTGAAGCGCAAATCCTTCAACCTCTATACTCTTTCGCAGAACATCGATATGGCCTTCTGGTCCGTAGATACCCAGATGTCTCTGGTCGATTACAACAACCATTTCTCCAAACTGCTCGAAACCGCAGATAAACCGGTTAAGCCCCCTCTTCCCGATATTATGGACGTCGACTGGAAAGCGAGATACGAAGCGGCTTTGCGCGGGGAGAAAAAAGAATATAACGATTTCTACCGGGGAAAGAACCTCATAACCAAGTTATCGCCGATCTACACCGATTACGGAGAAGTAGCCGGAGTCAGCGCGACAATACGTGATATTACTGATGAAATAAACCGGAGAAAAAACCTGGAAGTGCTTCATCAGCGGTTCAACAGCATTCTGGATTCTGCGACCGATGCGGCTATCATAGCCACCGATCCCCAGGGCATAATCCGTCAGTTCAACCGTGGGGCTTCCGTTATGCTGGGTTATACGCCGGAAGAGATCATCGGAAAAAGGGATCTGCTGCACTTCTATGCGCCGTCATTTCTAAGAGAGATCAAAAACTACATCAGGGCGGAAAAGGGCGTCAGGCTGAAAAGCTCTCAGATATTTTCCTGGCTGACAGATAATCCCGATTTGATAAATAATATGGAATGGCGCTTTATCAATAAACAGCGCCGGACGATTGATGTGAAAATCAGCCTCTCAACCGTACTGATGGAAGATCAGTCCTACGCGGGAATACTGCTGATCGCCCAGGATATATCGGAACTGAAGAGGATCAGGGAAGAACTGGAAATATCCAAAATGCAGGCCGAAGAGATGAGCCGGACGAAAACATCATTTCTGGCCAATATGTCCCATGAGATCCGGACCCCTCTGAACGGAATCATCGGCATGGCCGACCTGCTGAAAAATACCCCATTAACCGATATGCAGCAGAACCAGGTTTCAATCGTTCTCAAAAGCGCCAATACCCTTCTCCTCCTGATAAATGACATATTGGATTACACAAGGATCGAAGCGGGCAAATTCAAACTGGGACTGGCATCATTCAGCATGAGAAATCTGCTCGAAGACATCATCGAAATGATGGCTGTCAGTTTCAAGGAAAAAAATATCCGGTTTAAAGTCAACATTGACGAACAGGTGACGGACAGACTGGTAGGCGACCCCCGCAGGATAAAACAGATACTCCTCAACCTTGTGGGAAACGCGCTGAAGTTTACCAATAAAGGTTTTATTGAAGTGCAAATCAGCCAGATAAACGAAGGAATGGGTGATCTGACTCTCTATATAAGAGTCATTGATACGGGCATCGGCATTTCTGAAGAGGAGAAAGAGAAACTCTTCCAGTCATTCTCACAGGCCGATTCGTCGACAACAAGAAAATTCGGCGGTTCAGGCCTCGGACTGGCTATCTCCAAAGAGCTGGTATCAATGATGGAAGGGGAAATCGGAATGGACAGCCGCCCGGGAGAAGGCTCCACTTTCTGGTTCACCATTAAACTGGCCCGCGATGTAAGGGAACTGGAAAACCTTAAAGCGATCGTCATCAATGGAAACGCTGTCAGCAGGAAAGCCTTAATGAGAAGATTGAAATCACTCCATATGGAAGCAGCCGGAGCCTCAGAGTTTGAAGATTTGACGAAAAAAGAGATTGCCACGGCCGATGTGATACTGGTCCATGAAAATCTGACAAACCGGGATTGGCGAAACAGCGCAGGAGGGAAGACAATGATAATCGAAACCTCTTTCTCCCGCGACTCTCCGCTGAATAAGAATATCGACGGAAGACTCCTCCTGCCCTGCCGTCAGGATGAACTGATAAACTGTTTGACAACTGTCATAGAGAAACGGAAAAAAACAGTTTTGTTTAACAATTCCCGGAAGGAGATTCTTCCGGAAGAGCGTGAAGAAAACAGCCGGATCCGCATACTGATTGCGGAAGATAACAAGATCAACCAGCTTGTGGCCATGAACTTTCTTAAAAAGCTCGGTTATTCGGCCGATCTGGCTGAAAACGGCGAGCAGGCTCTGGAAGCCTGCCGGAACCGGACCTATGATGCTGTTCTGATGGACCAGATGATGCCGGTTATGGATGGTATAGAAGCGACATCCCGCATACGTAATGGGGAAGGCGGAGAGGCGAATAAAAATGTGAAAATCATCGCACTGACGGCCAATGCCATGAAAGGCGACAGAGAAGCTCTAATTGAAGCGGGAATGGACGATTATATAGCCAAACCCATTGTTCTCAAAGATATACAGGAAATCCTCGACCGGAATCTGAAATCCAGTTAAAAAAAGCGAATACATTCTGGAAGACATATGCTATACTACTTAAGTAGTAACAATAAAATCTTCATTGTCTGATGTTCTGATATAAATAACCCCCGAAAATATCGGGAAATATATTGATTAAATCCATTTTTCACCTTTTTCGTAATTTTTAGCTTGCCAGATTGGATTTTTCGAATAATACTAACTTGTATTTAAAAAAAATATTCTTTAGTTATGGTTATTTCTGTAATGATAGGAGACAGTTATGGATGCAATAAACCCATTTGAAATGGCTCAGAGACAGTTAGATACAGCTGCAGCCAAATTAGGACTCGACGAAGGAACACATATGTTCCTGAGAAACCCTCAGCACGAAGTAAAAGTAAATATCCCCGTTAAGATGGATGACGGAACGACAAAAGTCTTTCAGGGATTCAGAATACAGCACAGCACGGCAAGAGGACCTGCGAAAGGCGGCCTCAGATGGCATCCCGATGAAACTGTCGATACAGTAAGGGCTCTCGCTACATGGATGACATGGAAAACTTCGGTTGTCGACATTCCCCTCGGAGGCGGAAAAGGCGGCGTCATCTGCGACCCCAAGACTCTTTCCGATTCGGAAAAAGAAAGACTGGCCAGAGCTTATATTAGAGCCGTATCCCGCGATATCGGAACTCTCAACGATGTTCCCGCGCCGGATGTCAATACGACACCCCAGATCATGGCCTGGATGATGGATGAGTTCGAAGCCATCAAAGAGGGTTCCTACCCCGGAATCATTACAGGAAAACCTCTCGCCCTGGGCGGAAGCAAAGGGCGGACCGATGCAACAGCCAGAGGCGGTCTTTTCACAGTAAGGGAAGCGGCTAAAAACATGAATCTGGACCTGAAAGGGAAATCCATGGTAATCCAGGGATTCGGAAATGTCGGTCGCTACTGCGCCATCCTCGCGGAAGAGATCATCGGAACAAAGGTAATCGCCGTCAGTGATGAGTACGGTGCGATCCTCAAGGAAGACGGACTCGATATCGATGAACTGGTAAAATTTTATGAAAGAACCGGTTCCGTAAAAGACTTCCCCGGAACAAAAGCCATTTCCAATGCGGAACTTCTTGAACTGGAGTGCTACATTCTGGTTCCCGCGGCAATCGAAGGTGTTATTACAGACAAAAACGTCAACAACCTCAAAGCCAAGATGGTTCTCGAGCTGGCAAACGGTCCCACTACACCGGAAGCCGATGATGTGCTCTACAAAAAAGGAGTCTTCCTGATTCCCGATTTCCTTGCCAACGCAGGGGGAGTCACGGTATCATATTTTGAGCAGGTACAGAATACATACAACTACTACTGGGAGCTCGATGAAGTTCACAGAAGGCTTGACGATAAAATGACAGCTGCGTTTCAGGCTGTTTACGAAATGGCTCAGGCTGAAAAGGTGGATATGCGTCAGGCTGCCTATCTGGTAGCGGTAAAACGCGTAGCCGAAGCGGTTAAACTCAGAGGTTGGGTTTCCTGACTCTGATTCAGCAGCGAATTTGAAGGGCAGCCTGCGGGCTGCCTTTTTTCATAAACAGGAGAAACGATGAACAGACCCGATGATATCCTTTTCAAACTTTTCACTTTGAATAAAAAAATGATCCCTTACAATGACATGATAGATAAGATCCTCCAGACTTTTCTTGACAAGCTTGAGAGTGACGGGATTCTCAGTGAAGAGGAACTTGAAATACTCACACTGGATTATTTACAGAATAATCCCGATCAGAAGGATAATCCCGGAATTCGCAGCGATTACCGGAATATGCTCATCGAATACTATTTCATCAACTCCCACCCTGAAGAGGATGTGGAAAACTATATCAACCTGGCCAGAAAGCATGAAAAGATAAAAGTCCTGGCCAGAGCCGTAACGAGAGAGAACAAATCTTCCAAAGAAATAAAGAAATACCTCGATGATTTCTGCCGCATACCCGCGGGAGACGTATATCTGCCTCTGAACGAAACCAAAGAGATTCGGGTCAAACTGATCGACAGGTTTATTTCCAATCAGCTTCCTTATATAGGCATAGCCAAAGACCATATCAATGTGAGGGACATCGGAAAACTGACCGATAATTTTTACGGTGCATCGAGTAAAACCGGTCGTGTCGGAGGAAAAGCGGCGGGTATTATCCTCGCCCACAAGATTCTGAAACCTTCGTTAGGTGAAATCGACGAGGAACTGGAAAAATACGTCACCACTCCCGAATCGTGGTTTTTCAACTCGGAAATGTTCAGCGACTTCGTCGATTACAACAACCTGCACTATTTTCACAGTCAGAAATACAAAAACCAGAGCGACCTGCGGCGGGATTTTGAAATAATCGATAAAACCATAATGGAAGCAGAACTTCCGCCTAATCAGAAGAAAATGATTAAAGGCTTTCTCGAAAAGATCGGCGATGATTCACCGCTGATTCTCCGCTCGTCCACGCTGCTCGAAGATAATATGGGTTACTCGTTTTCGGGAAAATACGACTCCATTTTTATCAGCAATCAGGGAAAAATCAAGGACAGAGTGGACGAGTTCATATGGGCTTTCAAGAAGGTTCATATCAGCACCTTCGCCCTTGACCCGATCATCTACCGCCAGGACCACGACCTGCTGGACTTCGATGAGAGAATGAATGTTCTGGTCCAGAAAGTCGTTGGACAGAAAGTCGGAAAATACTTCTTCCCCGCTGCTGCCGGCGTGGCTTTTTCCTACAACGGATACCGGTGGAACCCCAAGATAAAAAAAGAGGAAGGACTGCTCAGACTCGTTTACGGTCTGGGAACCAGAGCCGTGGACAGAGTCGGAAACGACTATCCCCGCATGATATCGCTGAGCCACCCCACGCTCCGGCCGGAAATTACCGCGCCTCAGATCCGGAAATACTCCCAGAAAAGTGTCGACGTCATAAATCTGGAAACAAAGGAACTGGAAACCGTTCCTTTTATTGATCTGCTCGACAGCGCGGAAAACAGTGAACTGCCGGAATTATTCAACGCCATATCGGTCAACAAAGAGGGGCATCTCGCGCCTCCCATGTTCAAATCGGATAAATTCGACCCTTCCGATGCCTGTATAACCTTTGATAATCTTATTAATAAAACACCTTTCATCCGGATCATGAAAAAAATACTGACTAAGCTTGAGGATGGATACCACAGACCGGTCGATGTGGAATTCGCCTGGCACGGCGACAAACTTTATATACTCCAATGCCGCCCTTTGAACATCAAGAAAACAAGCGAAAGCATAACCGTCCCTAAAAATATTCCCTCAAACCGAACCCTTTTCACCAACAGGAAGTGCATAACAAGCGAAATCATCAAGAACATAGGTAAAATCGTTTATGTGGATCCCAAAGCCTACAATCAGCTGGAAACCTATCAGGACAAAGTGGAAATCGGACGGGCTGTGCACAGTATCAACCAGGCGCTGGCGGGAGAGCGGTTTGCTCTTTTCGGTCCCGGCCGATGGGGAAGCAGCGATATAAGCCTCGGTGTAAAGGTCGGATACAACGATATCAACAAAACACTGATCCTGGGAGAAATTGCCTTCGAACAGAGCGGTTCAACACCGGAAGTATCCTTCGGAACGCATTTCTTCAACGACCTGGTGGAGGCTAACATTATCTCCATTGCCCTGTTTCCCGACAGAGAGGACACGATCTTCAATGAAGAGTTCTTCCTGAAGTCTCCCAATATACTCAGGGATATTGTTCCGCACTACTCCTCTCTGGAAAATGTCATTCATATAATTGATGTCAAAGAAGCAACGGGCGGCAATCTCCTCCATGTGTATCAGGATGATGAACATCAGCAGGGAATCGGATACTTCGCTCCTTAAAGTGGACAGTACATTTTTTCCCCCATTATTTAGAACTCTATTGACAGTTTTTCCGTATCAATATATATTCACCACTGTTAATGCCGCTGTAGCTCAGTCGGTAGAGCAGAGGACTGAAAATCCTTGTGTCGTGAGTTCAAATCTCACCGGTGGCATTATTGTCAAGCTGACTTCAGGTCAGCTTTTTTTTATATCTTCTTCAAACAATGACTCTTTGGAACCGGTTCTCCCATACCAACGATTCCCGATTGTTTCACGATCTCGATGAAGCGGAGAAATGGATCGACTCTCCTCTCAAATGATCTCATTTCCTTTGCAAGATCAACTTAAAAGACTATAATTAGATAACACTTTCAAACAAGGCAATTATCAAAGGAATAATATATGACAAGCAACATAGCTATACTCTGGGACCTGGAAAACGTAACTCCTTCCAGCTCCAACACTCTCTTTCTCGACGGGATGTCGGAATATGTGGAATCCATGGGATCCGTCGTCTGCTCTTACGCCTACGCCGACTGGAGCAAGCCGGGATTCCGGAGCCTGGGTCCCCAGCTCTCCTCCAGGAACTTTTACATGGTTCATATCCCCCGGGCCAGAAAAACCAAGAACAGCGCCGATATGCAGCTCGTATCCGATGCTCTTGACCTGCTCCGCTATTACAACAACATCGACACCTACGTTCTGATTACGGGAGACAGCGATTTCCGTCCCCTCCTCCTCTCCCTGAAGAAAACCGGTAAGAAAATCCATATCATCTGCGATATCAAAACAGCAGCCCAGGATCTTCTGATCATCGCCGACAGTTTCATTGACTACCGCGAAGTCCTGACCTCAGACGATTCGGACGATTCCGATGACGATGAAGTTCCCGAAGAAAAAGCCACGGAAGGTCAGATTAAAAAGAATAAGGAATACTGGTTCGAGCGCCTTGCCGAATCGGCCAGCCTTCTCCAGAGCGAAAATAAAACCTGCAATATGGGTACGGTGAAAATCAAGATGAAAATCCTCAACCGGGATTTCAAAGAGCAGTCTCTCGGATACCGGCGGTGGAGCGCTTTCGTTTCCGCGGCCGTAAAAGCCGGTTACATCCGTCTGGAGGAAGAGGACAAGCAGACCAATATTCTGCCGGGTACCAAGTTCCGTAAAGATGTGGGATCTCTGCAGAGTGCCCTGCGCATTCTCATCGAGGAACTGAAAGATCTTGATAAGGGCAAAAAAGAAGCTCAGTTCCACCAGTACTCCATTCTGAACTCCCGTCTTCTCGACAAGGGGATAAACACCAAAAATCTCGGGTTCACCAAGTTCAAGAAATTCATTTCATCAGCCGAAGCGAGAGGTCTGGTCGAGACAAAGGTGGAAAACCTGGAGAGCTACGTCAAGCGTCAGATCTGAGAAAGCAGCCGTTGCAGCGGCTGCCCGCCGCTCTGTACGGTCAGCTTAAAAGATCGTACAGACGTTTTTCGTATTCGCTGTACCGCTTAGTTCCCGGCTCTCTCTCAGGACGGGGTATATCTATGGTGAAAGCATCGGCCAGCCTTGCCGGTTTTTCTGTCAGAACATAGACTTTATCGGCCAGCCTTATGGCTTCGCCGATATCGTGAGTCACCATGACGGCGCTTCTTTTTTCTTTCTCCCAGACATCGGTAAACTGATTGATAAGAGAGAGCTTTCTCTTCAAATCCAGCCCCTGGAAGGGCTCATCCATCAGAATCATATCGGAAGGATGGGCGAAAGCCCGGGCGATGGCAACCCGCTGCTTCATTCCTCCGCTCAGCTTGCCGGGGTACCAGGAGGCGTAATCGCTCAAACCGGTCATTTTCAGAACCCGCCGGCACAGAGCCTCCCGTTCCCTTTTATCGGAAATATCATCGAGAACGAAGTTCAGATTCCCTTCGACAGTCAGCCACGGCAGCAGACGCGGTTCCTGAAAAAGATAGGAGAATCGTTTTCCTTCTATTCCCTCGATTGAACCCCTCCGGGGTGATACCGAGGAAGTCAGAACATTGAGAATTGTCGTCTTGCCGCATCCCGAAGGTCCGAGAACAACGGATATTTCCTTCTCCGGGAAATGGAGATCAAGCCCACCGAGAACTTTCAGATCTCCGAAGGAAACTGTCAGATCTTTTATATCGACTGTCATGCTCCCTTCCTCCAGGGCAGAAAACGGGCCGGCATCAGTAACAATGTTTCCGTCACGGCGCTGATGATTACAGCCGTTATGGTCCATGCGAACAGCACGGCCGTATCAAGCTGAATCTGGGCGAACTGCATACCCGTCCCGATCCCGAACCGGGGCATGCTGATGACCTCGGCGGCGATAACCGCTTTCCATGTGACACCGGCCGCTGTGGACAGTCCCGCCAGAAGATAGGGAATTAGAGAGGGAATATAAATTTGTAAAATTATCCGCCTTTTCGAGACTCTATATATTCTGGCCATTTCAAGAAGCTGGGGATCGACATGGCGGATCCCTTCGATAACATTACCGCTGATCAGGGGAAAAACAACGAGAAAACAGACGAATACCGGTACGTTTTCCGTGCTGAGCCAGATGATGGCCAGGAGTACGATAGAGAGAACCGGCACGGTTTTAATAACTGTGAGAAGAGGTTTTATTAAAGTGAAAAAGAAACGGTTTTCTCCGGCAGCGATCCCGACAACAAGAGCCAGTCCGGCGGAGAGAATAAACCCGAGGGCTCCCCTTTTTACCGTGTACAGAACATGGGAGAGAAAACTCTCCTCCCGCATCAGGTTTACCAGTGCGAAAAAAGCCTTTTCCGGAGAGGGGAGAATAATCTCCGCTCCCAGAACAAGCGAAACGATTTTCCAGAGAATGAGAAGTACAGCTACTGAAATAAAAGAGAGAAGCTTACTTTTCAATGTAGTACAGGTCGTCTCCCGGAACAGAACCGCCAACAGTAGCGGGATCCATTTCGTATAATATGCCGTAATATTGCGTCAGCATATCTCTGGCAGCCTCACCATCGGTGTATTTCAGATTCAAACGCGGTATGGCTTTTTCCGTGACATCCGCCGCCATGGTAAAACCGTTCTCGGTAACCAGCAGAGCGGCTTCGGAGGGGTTTTCTGTAACTCTTTTTATAGAATCCTGATAAGCCTTGAGGAAGCGCTCCACGAATAGGGGATAGCTTTCCAGGATTTCCTCTTTTACGACAAATACAGAAAGGGGATAGGATTCATCTGTCCCCTTCTGATCCATCCACCACTGCTGAAGATCGATGACGATCTCCGCATCGCTCTTTTCGGTTATCATGGTGATATAAGGCTCGGGAAAAACAGCCGTATCGGCCAATCCGCCGATGACGGCCTTTGCCAGATCGGGTAATCCGTAACTGAAATCCATATAGAGGTCCTTATCGGCATCGATCCCCTCTCCCGTCAGAAGATAACGGGTCATAAAATCGGGAGTCGCGCCCTTGGCTCCGTTAAAGAGCGTTTTGCCGACCAGATCCGACGGTTTCCCGATAGACGGATCGCGGCTGACGATATAGAGATTTCCCATTCCGGTCACAGCCGCGACTTTATATCCCGGAGCTTTGGCATGGAGAAGAGCCGGCATATTGGCGGGAAGAACAGCCATATCGATGCTCTTTTTAGCCAGATCGCCCATAAGGTTTTTCGGAGCCAGGGCAACCGAGTACTCGACCGAAACTCCCTCGCCGAAATCAGGTTGTTCATCAAAGAGATATATCATCCCTATACCTGTCGGACCGTTCAGAGCTGTCGCCTTGACGGTAAAGTTTTCGGGATACTCCTCCCGCGCCCCTTTAGCCGTCAGGGGAGAAATAATCAGTGATATAAGTATAAACAGAGTCAGTGTATTTTTATTCATTTTCCTACCTTTCCTATGCCAACAGAATAGGTTTTGTCGCTTCTAAAGTCAACGGTACATGCGCCTTGAGTTATTCCTGATTTCACAATATTATGGAAATGAAATTCCCCTCTAACAAGGAGCAGAATCATGGAATGGAGAGCCAGTCATATTCTGGTTAAAGACAGGGCTCTGGCCCAGAACATACTGCAGCGTCTGAAAAAGGGCGGAGACTTCCGCGCCCTTGCGAAGGAATTTTCCACCTGCCCGAGCAAATCCAAAGGAGGAGATCTGGGATGGTTCGGACCGGGACAGATGGTTCCCCCTTTTGAAAAAGCTGTGGTCAAGCTATCTCAGGGCCGCATCAGCGATATTGTCCAGACTCAGTTCGGGTTCCATATCATAAAGAAAACGGGCCAGAGAGGCTGATGCCCCCCTTTGACGATCCTTTAATCCTGATTTCGGGAAACCGTTCGGGAGACCTCGACTCTCTGATAACCTCCTATGTCAAAGCGGAACTCCTGTCGGCGGCCGGGCAGAGAGGAGAGTTTGCCGTTCTGCGTTATTTTCCGGAAGAGAAATGGAAGCTCCACCGCGACGCCCGCTATCTCATTGAGCAATGCGGCGGCAACCCCGACATATTCACCGGAGCCGATCAGGCGGCGGCAGCGGCGGCCCATAGACCTGTGAAGATTTATCTCACCGATCACAATCAGCCCGAACAGGAAATTCTTCCCTACAGTGAGAATATAGTCGAAATAACGGACCACCACAGAATCTCCGGGAACATGCCGCAGAAAGCCGTGAAACGGATCGAAAATACCGGCTCCTGTTCGACTCTTCTGGCGGAAGAGCTCTTTCATGCTCTAGCGGAGAAGCCCGGGCTTTTCAGCCGGGAAAAAATAATATCTCTCAGTGAAATGCTCTATTTCACCATCCGTATGGACACGGACCATTTGACTGATGAGAAGCAGTATAACCTGAATAAAGACAGAGGGATTCTGGAGAAGCTGAAAAAAAACGTAAAAAAAGAAGAAGGCTTTCTCCTGGAACTGCATAATAAAAAAGAGGATTTCAGCGGCTTTGCCATAGATGACTATCTTGAAAAGGACTACAAGTTCTGGACTTTACCATCCCTCACCTATGGAATGAGTACCATTCACTGTGATATCGATACTTTTTTCGAGCTGTTGAAAGCCGACCAGAGCGCTGTCGGCTCATTTATGAAAAAGAGAAATCTCCCTGTTCTTTTTCTGATGCATTTTAACAAAGAGCCGATACTTAAAAGAGAATTGACGGTCATCTGTCAGGATCCCTGCCCTTTCAGAGAGAAACTGATCGATGGGCTGGCATCGTCCGGGCTATTTATCCCCCGGGAACTTCCGGAGAAAGGTCTTATGAGATTTTATCAAAAGGATCCACACTTTTCCCGGAAAAAGATCCAGCCTTTTCTCGATGACTTGCTTATTAAACTTACTGAGGATAACTAAATGAAACATGTTTTAAAATTATCTCTTGCCGCTTTTTTCGCCGCAATGATTTTATCCTGCGCCACAACAAACAAACCGCCGGAGTTCTCCCCTTTCAGATTGGCATCTTTTGCTGTTTTCGACAGCGAAGAGACACTCATACAGCAAGTGGATATCACCTATTCGGAGGCAGATAAACCGGCGTCCATTGTCATGACTGACAGCGAGGGGAACGAAGTCGGCCTCAGATTGATAAGCTACAGCGAAACCGGAAAAGTTTCTTCCATTGAAAACAGCGGGGCTTATACAGCTTACAGCCTGAGCCGATACAATTATGACGAATCGGATTATCTCGTTTCCATTGTCACAAGCGATAAAGAGGGAAAGGTTCTCAACCGGGCCGATTATACAAACGATTCCAGGGGCAATCCCGTTGAATGGATTTCCAGTACCGGCAGAGCATCACAGGACATTCATTTTCTCGTTGAGTATGACGATAAGGACCGTGTTGTCAAAACAACGGAAGTCGATCCGTCGGGAGAACCGATTTACTACAGCATTTCGGAATACGACGAAGAGGGAAATGAACTTTCCTATACCATCTACAGCCCGGAAGGATTAATCGATCAGCAGCTGATTAACACCTACGCAGAAGGTTTTCTGGTTCAGAGCGATATTCTTGACGAAAAAGGAACGGTTCTCTACAGCACGGTTTACGAGCTGAACGACCGGGGGCAACCGGTTCTTATAAGCAATTACAACCAGTACGGAGACCGCAGCGACTATACCGAAGTCCTTTATGATGAACAGGGTAATGAAAGGGAAAGAGCCGTCTATAACTATGAAAACGATCTCACTGAGAAAACAGTCAAAGAGTACGATGAGCAGGGCAACAATATAAGCCTTATCATCAGCGGCCCCGACGGAACAATATACTCGGCGACAAGAAACTCCTTTGAAGAAAAGCCTCTTGCCATGGCCGAAGAGGAGTTCAACTCACTGGTTTTCCGCCTCCGTTAAAACTGATCGAAATCGTTATCGTCCAGAGAAATGACTTCCGAAGGATTAACCGGTTTTATTCCCGTCGAGAACGAACCTTCCGGCGGTTTGGTGAAGAACCTTTTTTCTTCGGAAAGCTTTTCCTCTTTATTTGATGCCGGTTTGTTAAAACCCGTTTTTTCTCCGCTTTTCAAAGACGAATCAGAGGGCTTTCTTTCCAGGAATGCCTTTTTGTATCCCGTCCGTCCAGCCGGCCGGCCGGGAAGGGCTTTCGCATGTTCATCTTTTTCCAGTTTGAAACGGTCAACCAGACCTTTGAGCTGAAGGCTCTGACTGGAAAGCTCTTCCGATGCGGAAGCGGTTTCTTCCGCATTACCCGTATTTTCCTGAGTGATCTTGTCAATCTGATCCAGCCCCCCGGTTGCCTGGGAAATACCATCATCCTGGTTTCTGCTGGCGGCGGCTATCTCCTCGAGAATTTCCGATACCCGTCGGGAGCCCTCAACGATTTCCCGAAGCTGTTCCGCTGATTTCTGCACCGCCGCATATCCATTTTGTATATTCCCGATTGACTCCTCAACCATATCGGAAGTTTCCCTGGCAGCCTGGGCGCTCTTCACTGCAAGATTCCGCACCTCATCGGCCACGACGGCAAACCCTTTCCCGTATTTCCCGGCCCTGGCCGCTTCCACATTGGCATTGAGGGCGAGAAGATTTATCTGAAAGGCGATATCGTCGATAACTTTGACGATTTTCTTTGTCTCATCAGCCCCGCTGTTGATTTTCTCCATAAGGGACACGACACCGGTCATGCTCTCATTCCCTTTTTCCGCATCCATGGTGGCCTTTTCAGAAATGCTCTTCGCCTGGGAAGCGTTATCGGCATTCTGAGCAGCCTGACCGGAAATCTGATTGACCATGACTGAAACCTCTTCTGTGCTGCTGGCCTGAGTCGCCGCCCCTTCGGACAGGCTCTGGCTGGCCTGGGCAATCTGCTCGGCTCCGGAGGAAATCTGATCCACAGCCGCAACGACCTGTCCGATCAGCTCATTGAGATCTTTTTTCATTTTTCTGAGAGACAAACCCAGACCATCCTGATCGGATAAGGTCGTCACTTCCGCTGTAAGATCTCCTTCGGCGAAGTGTTCGACGACCATAGCCTTGTCCCGGAATCCCTGGAGAACCCGCCGGAGCGATTCCGCCAGTTCCCCGATTTGATCTTTCTGATCGATATCCAGAGAGGCTTTCAGATCTCCTGTTGCCACCTGATCGGCAAAAACGACGCATTTAATTATCGGCCTGAGCAAAGATAAAGTCAGTATGACAGCCGTCACAATCGCGACGATTACGATTATCAGACTGCTGATTAACAATGTCCGGGATCCGGCTTCAGCTGCATCGAGCATGGCGTCTTCCGTTAAAATGCTGGAGGAGACCGTATCCACCATTTGATGGAAGTGATCCTGAACCTGAACAAGGGCGCTGTGCGTCTCGGTGGCAAAAATCTCCCTCGACCGGTTCTGCTTGATCATCTCACTGTCATGCCAGTCAATCAACTGATTCAAATAGTTGAGAGTCGCTGTCATATCTTCCTCGAGATCCTCGTGAAAGTAGGATAAAGCCTCTTCCTTCTCCCCTTCCTGAAGATATTGCTCTATGACAGAAGCCCCTTTATGAACCGCTTCATGGGAACTCACGAGACGGGAGATAATGGAGCTTATATGACTATTTTCCGTCGATAGCTTCCTGACCGCATCCGATGCGTGCCAGATTCCGAGAGCACATTTTTCAGGATCCATCTGTACGGGATTTTCGGTCATCCGGTCATCAGTGATGTAATCCAGGAGATTGAGTTTCCAGCTGATGTGGTCGAGCTTGCGTTCTCTGAGGTAATTTCCCATTTCAGGATCGACGATCCTGTGAGTCTGTTCAATTTTCAAAACACTGTTGTGGAGATCGTCGTGATATGTCTCCAGAGATGTGAGAATGGGAGTCAGGGTCGGGACCAGAAGCTCGGCATCCTGTCTCTCCTGGCTGTTCAGCCATTGGCCGAATCGGCAATTATCGGGATTGGTTTCGACCGACTCGATGGTTCCCCTATTGTCATTGACATAGAGAGACAGAGCCCCCTGCCAATTGAGATGATCGACCTCTTTCTGAATGATCTCCGACTTCAGTTTATTGCCACCGATAACCTGACCTGCATCTTTGACTATCTGCTGAATGAGAAGAATGGATACAAGGCTCGAGCCGATCAGCATAAGGATAATGGAACCAAAACCGATTGCAAACTTACGCTGAACCTTCACATCTTTCCAGGCCATATTAATCCTCCGGATACAGTATTGATACTATTTAAGTAATTATAAGAGAATCAATTTAATTTTGCACAAATAATGACAGAAAAGATCAGATACTGATAATAGAGGGAGAGAGGTAAAGACAATCTTCTCCGGAAAGAACAGCCTGGTAGAGAAAGGGCTCCGCTTCTTCATTGAGCCTCAGGTTATCCGAGAGGATTTCCTTCTCCATCAACAGCTCTTCCGTATAAATCGCGGCTTTAAGACCCAGATAAGTGACAATCAGGACATATCCTCCTTCAGAACCGGCGGAAACCTTGTGAAGCCGGCCCGACTCGGTAAATAGCGGGAGCTCCTCTTCCTTGAACCTGTAAAAGAGGAAATCATCTCTGTCTCCGATCAGCGAATGGGCACTGAAAGGCTCAGTGCTTTCCACGTTCCTGGCGGGAAAGGCCATAGTCCGGCCGCCGCTTCTCATAAGCAGGATTTTTGTCATGACTCGTGATGTAGGGATGACAATCTTATAGGTGACGCCCTTTCCCTCATCATTGATGAGATGGATTTCACCTTTCAGTTTGTCCTGAATATTGTGAATAACAAGATCGAGACCGACTCCCCGACCTGAAAGAGAATCGGCTTCCTCCACCGTGGAAAACCCCGGTTTGGCCAGAATGGAAAGGAGATCCCCCTCTCCGCTGTCTTTCAACCCCAGGCGGGAAGCTCTTTCCAGAACGGCTCGGCGGTTTATGCCCCTGCCATCGTCGCTCAAGGTTATATGTATGCGCTCATCGGCCATTTCCGTATGAATGACCAGAGAACCGGATTCACTCTTTCCGGCTGCCCGCCTCTCATCGAAGCTTTCCAGTCCGTGATAGACAGCATTACGTATAAGGTGCTGAAGAGTCTCTGAGATTATATCGAAAACTGTCCTGTCCACCGCACAGGATTCTCCGCTCATCAACAGCTCCGCCGATTTGCCTGTTTTCCGGCAGAGTTCCTCTACAAACCGGGGAAAACCTTTGAGCAGCGTATTGAGCGGCACCATGGTCACATTGAGAAGAACTCTTTCCATCCCTCGGGCCAGCTGATGAAGATCGTCCATTTTGGTCCTGTATGAGGAAAAACGTCCGGTTGCCACTTTCAGCTGATCGATATAACCGGCCAACTCATCCACCTTCCTCTGTTCGACTCTGATCCACGAACCGGTGGGGTGTGTTTTCCCTTCATCGAAATTGAGATTGATAACATCATCTTCCCTTTCCAGATAGGATGCGTAATCCAGCCTTATCAGATCAACTCTGACGATGGAATCGACATTGACGGCCTTATAGATTCCGCTTACATCGAGATCAGTCGTAATATAGGCAGTGAATCTGGTAAAATCAGCCTGTCTGTCGTCCATGGGCGGGTCTGTGGTAATGACATTTACCGAAAGCTCCAGGTTATTCATAAGCAGATAAGCCCTGGCATAAAGCATCTGGGGAAACTCGTCGAGATGACAGATTATCCTGTACAGTTTCTCGCCTCTCCTCGAAGCTTCAGAGAGCAGCTCCTTTTCAAAGGGGGAAAAGAGGTCTCTTTTCCGAACGGGCCTTTCTTCTTCTGATTGTTCCTCCCGCTCCGATGAAAACTCTATCAACGGCGGAAGCTCCTCTTCCATAAGCCTGTCGAGTTCACGGTTCATTATGGAAACGGCTTTCATTATCTTCTCTATTGTCTCTTCATCTGTTTCTGCGCCCTTCCGATAGCTGTCGAAGAGTGATTCGAGGGAATGGGCAAGAGATTCGAGAGTGGTCATTTCCAGAAAGGCGGCTCCCGATTTCAGAGAATGCATATACCGGAATATGCGATCGATCAGGTGCCGGTTATAGGGGTCGTTCTTCCACTCATCAAGATCCCGGAGAAGAGACCCCATGATCTCTTCGGCATTGCGAAGAAATTCGTCGGTATGAGCTGTTGCGCTATCCATCAAATACGGCTCCGCAGCAATTCCGACTGAGCTCTCAGATTTTTATCCCGGTCATTCAATCCCATTTCGATAATGCTGCTGAAAGGCCTGGGATTCCGGAATGAAGCGACGGCATCCAGAACAGCTCTGCGGATTGCGGTAGATCCGGAACACATCAGCGAGCTTAACTCAGGACCGGCCTGAACGATCTGAAGAGCGCCGACGGCTCTGATTGAAGCAGCCGTAACTTTATCAGATGAGTTATAGAAACCGTTTTTCAGATAAGGATAGACGGATTTCCGCTTTAGACTGATCAGATTGTCGATGGCTTTCAGCTTTTCCCTATCGGATTTCTTCCCCTGCAGGATCTCTCCCGCCAGGCGGGCCTGATGGACGGGGTCGGACTGATGCCCGGAATGCCTGGCCTCTTCGGCAGCTTGTTTTATCCTTTCTTCGGCAGCACGACGACGGTTCCTTTCGGCCTCGCGTTTCTTCCTGTCTTCAGCAGCGCGGCGGCGGGACTCTTCAGCTTCACGCCTTTTCCTGGCATCGGCAGTCCGGCGGCGGATTTCTTCAGCGGCTCGATGGGCGGCATCCTCTTCTTCCTTTTTTTTCCTCTCTTCCCATTCCTTCCTTTCCGTTTCCCGGAATGGGGAATAATTGGTCTTTAATGCGTAACCGCTCTTGAAAGGACCGTAATCGAGAAGCAGTTCGTAAGCTTCATGAAGCCGGGTAAATTTCCTGCTGTCTCCGCCTTTTCTGTCGGGGTGGTACTTTTTAGCCATAGTCCGGTATGCGAATTTCAAATCATCCAACCCGGCTGTCCGGGGCAGTTCCAGTATCCGGAAGCAATCGTTGACAGTCATACAGCCTGAACCTCCCCGTCGAGAATGGCATTAAGCTCGGCCGTAATGGACTCGAGGGCTGTTTTTGCTTCCCACAATCCCTCATAGTCGCGCTCTTTAAGGGACTGTTCGGCGCTGTAAAGCACTTCCCGAATTTCGCACTGGAAATTGAAGTCATAGGACAGAGGCGACATTCTGTTCAATCCCTGAACCCGGTTAATCAGAGAATGGACCCTTTTCTCCAGAATGATTCTCTCTTCATCTTCCGTCCGGCTTCCGCTGTCCATAACAGAAGAAGTAAAGATGATGTTCTGGCGGATTCCCGTATCCATATCTTTGGCTTTAACATGGAGCAGCCCGTCCGTATCGACTTTGAATGCCACTTTTATTCGGGCATCGCCTCTTCTGCCCTGGCGGATGCCGGAAAGAAGAAAACGGCCGTAGGGAGAATTGAGGGCCGCCTGGCGGTTTTCACCTTCCAGGATTTTTATTTCCACTGATCTCTGATTATCCGCTACAGTCGTAAAAGTCTTGAATTGTATGGACGGCAGGGGAGAATTCTTTCTGATTATGGGAATGAAAGTTCCGTCATCTATTTCCACCCCAAGGCTATGGGACGTCACATCCTGAATCTCGATTTCTCTTTCGCCTTTTTCCAGAAGATATCCCTGAAACGCCGCTCCGAGAGCAACAGATTCTTCGGGATTTACCTGCTTCTCCAAAGTGAATCCGAAGCGGCTCTGCAGTAACTCCCGGATCAGGGGTATGCGGCTGGAACCTCCGGAGAGGACCAGATTATCGATTCTGTTCCGGCTTATGCGCGATTCCCTTAAAGTCTTATCGAGCAGATTCATTGTCCGCTCGGCCAGCGGTCTTATCATTCGGTTGAATTCGTCTCTTGTAATTCTGTAAGTCAGGTGAACCGGGCCTTTGCCTGTTGAGATAAAGGGGAGCGAGATGGTTGCGCTTTCCCTGGTCGACAATTCAATTTTGGCCTGTTCCACTCTGTTGCGAAGGTGCTGAACGAGCAAACTGTCATCGTTGACAGAAATTCCCGCCTTAGCGGAAAAATAAGCGGCAACTTTTTTGTAAAGAAGATTGTCGAAATCCACTCCCCCCAGTCTCGACTCGCCGTTTGAAGCGATAACGATAAAGCGGTTCCCTTCTTTGCGGAGAAGAGACACATCGAATGTACCGCCGCCGAGGTCGTACACCAGGAGCGTGCGATCTTCTTTTTTCCTGTCCGCGAATATAAGGGCTGACGAAGTGGGTTCGTTAATGATTTTCCGGACTTTCAAACCGGCGAGCCTTCCCGCTTCAATGGTGGCTTTTCTCTGCCTTTCATTGAAATAAGCCGGAACGGTGATGACGGCCTCGGAGACTTCCTCACCGAGGTAGTTCTCACAATCTTTTTTTAAAGACTTCAAAATAAAGGAGGAGATCTCCTGGGGACTGTAACCTTTGCCGTTTATGGTATAGATATGATCGGAACCCATGCGGCGTTTGACATTGAGAACTGTGGCGCTCCTGTTGATGAGTGCCTGGTTTCTGGCAGACTCTCCCACAAGGATTTCCCCCGATGGATCAATCGCCACAGCTGAAGGCGTAATTCTCCGGCCTCTGCTGTTGGGGATTATAGTCAGCTCTCTTTTGTCGTAAAATGCCGCCGAGGAATTGGTGGTTCCCAGGTCGATACCGATAATGTGTTTCAAGCAATCAGCCCTTTCTGGAATTCAAAGTTATAATCAACTCCACTTCTCCGATGGAAGTACCGGTCCGGGAAGCGATTAATTCAGGAGTCAGCCCCTGATTATACATATCCAGTATTCTGTTTTTTTCACTTAGATTTTCGTCAGTTTTCTCACTCTCCCTTACCATTTCATCAGCAGGGACGGGAATTTTTCTCATTCTTGACAAATGGGAATAACCCTCGGTTTCATCTTTTTTCCTGTTCAGCTCCCTGTTAAGGCGAAGGACCGTTTTATCGGCATCCTCCATAAGCGCCGTAAGTTTTTTTATACGGTCTTCAATTAGAAGTATATTCCTTTCCGTTGTCTGATTCAGCTCCAGAATGAGAGAGTTTACCTCTTCATCGACTCTCGAGAGTATTTTTTCCGAGTTGAGTATTCTGGTGATTCTTCTGTTAAGAAGAAAATAGACAGAGTAGATGGCCAGGAGACAAATTCCCGCAACCGTAAATGCTGTTGTCATAGATTAACCTGATATGTCGATATGAGATCCCATATCGGGATCGCTGAATACTTTTTTAGGGGGGCGTTCCGCTTCGGAGTCTTTTTTTTCGTTTTCCTGAGAACCGGATCCGGCATTCGCTCCGCCGCCTTCATCTTTCAGTTTCTGGGCTTCCTTGTCCTCTTCCGTTTTATTGACGGATTTATCCTGCTGAAGTTCCTGTTCCTTAAGCTCTTTGGCTCCCGCTGCCTGTTGTGAAGCGACAGCTTCTTTGAGATGATTCTGCTCTTTTCCCACTTCATTCAACCGCACAAACATAGTCTGCAGGTCGAGGGGCGTAATAGCCATTAATCCCTCCGGATCAGTTCCTCCGCGATTTCCTCATAAGCGGTGGTGGTTATAAAACCATTTTCAACGACGAACGTAACAGCCGAATCATAGGGGTTGGTGATATCGAGAGCCGCATCCTTGATGAAGATCTTGACTCCGGGATGTACCGTTTTCGCCGCACTTATCTTACCTGAAACTTTAAGCGATTCCAGATAATCCAGTCTTCTTTCAATTTCGGCCGTAACCTTGTTTTTCTCAAGCGACAGCTTGTTCATCATCTTTTTCTGGTTCATAAGAGCCTGTACTTTCTGAGAAGGGAATTTATCCTTCATAATCTTCTTCTGCTTGAGAAGGCCCTGAATATTGCGGCTTAGCTCATCGAGTTTTTCCTCGATGGTTTTCTGTTCAGCTTCGAAATGCTCTAATTCCTCTTTCGTTTTCGGATCGTATCCGACTTCGATAAGAGTTTCCGCTCCATGGGGCGACCCCAGCACGGCGGCATTGACTTCTTCGGCGGCCCGAACATGACCCCCGACAATCTTCGCCCGTTTACCCTGGCAGAGAATTTTGGCATTGGCATCGACTTTTGAATTGACAATGCCGTCACTGACAATGACATTGCTGCCTGATTCGACAGTCGCGTTTGTAATGAAAGAAGCCCATACACTTTTCTGGGCTTTTATCATTCCCGATTCGTCGCCTTCACCTCCGTTGATCCCCTGCTTAACAACAATGTCACCACCGGAGGTGAGTTTGGATTTACCGACAAACCCCAGAACTTCAATCGTTCCCTGGGCCGTAACTTCGAAGCCGTCTTCTACATTACCTTTGATAACGACTGTCCCCAGAGCATTGATATTCCCTGTGGAAGTATTCACATCTCCCGAAACGACCATAACCGTCTCGACACTTATTTTGCCTTTGCTGAGAAGAACCTGTCCGCTTTCCTCAGCGACGGCGATCTCACCGTTCTGAGCGATGGTCACATTCTTACCCAGGCCGATCTGAATATCTTTACCGTCCCGGGCTTTAATGGGCGTGCCGTAGATGTTTTTACCGTTCTTACCCAGTTCCGGAGGTATTTTTTTAGCAAGGGGCTGACCTTTGATAACGTTCTGTATAAGATTGAGTTCTTTGAAGTCTACTTTTCCATCATCTTTGATCTTGAGTTTGACCTTATGAGGGTCGGTTTCAAAAAGATATTTTATGTATCCGTCCTGTCCGTTAACCGGTTCAATTCCTCTGGCCACGACATAAGACTGCCGGTATAGGGGATTTTCCTCAAAAGCCTGCAGAAGCTCTTCATCGATGCCGGCGATAACCCTGTTATTCTTGAGAAATCCTTTGATATCATCAACTGTCAGATTGGCGCCTCCGGGTCCGGGTTCGGAGACATAGATGGAAGCGGTCATCTCCTCATCATCCACTTCAATGGACATCAGGGGATCATTGACCGGATTATAGGAAAACTCACCGACTTTGACATACATATCGTCAGCGCGGCTGACGACCTCTTCAACTGTCTTCATATCATAAGATGTGAGAGCGCGATTGAATATTTCGGCTTCGACTTCTTCCGAGGCAACAGGCTCTCCCGATCCGTAAGGCTTTCTCACTTTAAGATAGGCATAGCCGTCGCGGCTCAAGCGAAGGGAGAACTCTCCGTTCCTGTCATCGTGGATAACTTCTCCGCCCTCATCGATATCAACAAGATGATCCAGATCATCCATATCGGAACTGTCATCAACGAAGGCCTTCTCTGCTTCGTATACGATAAGAGTACAGTCTTTATGGCCGACTCCGAAAACGCCACGCTTTCCTTTGTCCAGGACTTCATATTCGAGTTTTCTCATCGGGATGCCCAATTCGATAGACCCCTGTAGCAGAGCATCCTCAACATTTTTGCCCGTGACGTGAACTGAGGTCCGTTCTTTATCCAATTCAATCTGACGGAGCATAAATTCACGGATCTGCTCATTGGAAACCATATTGACCTCTGTTTACATAATTCCTTTTTTCACATTTGTCAGTTTAGCTCTCAGCCGGGAAATGGCCTTGGTATGGAGCTGTGAAATCCGGGATTCCGTGACTTCCAGAACTTTCCCGATCTCTTTCAGGGTGAGATCTTCATAGTAATAGAGCACGAGCACTTTTTTTTCTTTCTCAGGGAGATTCTGAATCGCTTCGACGATGACTCTCTTTATCTCATCTTTTTCCACGATCATTTCGGGTTGGAGACTGGAAGGCGATTCGATCGTATCAACCAGAGAGACTTTATCATTTTCATCGCCGCTGTTCCAGATATCGTTGAGAGACAGAAGAGAGGTTCCGCTGACTTTCAGCATCACCTTGTTGAAATCATTCTGATCAAGATTCATTTCCCGGGCGATTTCCTCATCAGAAGCGGCTCTTCCCAGTTTCGACTCCAGCCTTTGAACGGCTTCATCGAGCTCCCGGCTTTTCTGTCTTACAGAACGGGGCACCCAGTCTATGGATCTGAGTTCATCTATAATGGAACCGCGGATTCTGGTAACGGCATATGTTTTGAATTTGACATGCTTTTCCGGGTCAAACTTTTCAATAGCATCAAAAAGACCGAAAACGCCGAACCCGACAAGATCGTCAAAATCCACATTATGGGGCATTCCAATGGAGACCTTGCCCGCGACATATTTTACCAGCGGGGCATACTGCTTGATAATCGCATCTCTGATTCCGGCATCTCTGGTTTTTCTGTATCTGCTCCACAATTCCGCTTCGGGAACGCCGTTTATAATATTGTCAGCCATAAGCGATCCTATTTGGTCTCCTTATTCATAACAGTTTTTACTGCTTTCGCTAAATCTTCAGGACTGTTCTGTTCAGCAATAACGCCGGCGATTCCTTCCGGACTCAAGCGATGCCCCGAGCTGAAGGATTCACTTTTATTATACTCGTTTTCTTCGCCTGAATCAGTCTTTTTTTCTTCTTCAGGTTCGGAAGTGGAAAAAGTTGAAGAAAATGAACCCAAATCCGGAAGACTGTCTATGTCAACAGAAGTTTTCATCTCCAGATCGACCTGCTTACTCCTCTCACCGAGCTTTTGCGATGACCTGCCGCCGGACTCCTCGTCCCCATCGTCACCGGAGATATCCTCAGCTTCTTCGTCATCATCATCAGTGGGCTGGAGGGGAATCGGGTTATCGTCTTCGTCGAGAACAATATTGACCCGGGAACCTCCGGCCGAATCATCGGTTTCCGAATCGCCGCCGGAAGGGTTTTCACCTGAAACAAGAAAAGAAACGGCTACAAAATTAACAGCTGAGGCGAACAGGGCGAACAACACCAGAACGACAACTGCGCGAAGCAGCACAGACGCGGCATCGACTCCGCCGACAAGACCGCTCAGAACGGAAATGAAAACTGCGGCAAGAGCTGAGATTGCTATATATTTCCAGTTGAGCTTCTCCCAGAACAGAGTCACTTCCCTCCCATATTCAGATTAGGTCAATAAACTCAAGTAGTCAAGCTGCCTTCTTTTCCCAGCAGTTTCCTGATAAATTTCCCGACGCCGCCGCCTTCCCTGTATTCGATATTTTCCAAACGCCCCACGATATGCTGGATACAGCCCGCCGCCTTTCCGTTCGGATCGGCAACCATGAAGGGAATCTGTTTGCGCACAGAACTGGGCACAGAGGGATCTTCATAAACGAACCCGAGATAATCCACCTTGAGGTTGAGAAACTGTCCGGCTATGTTGATCACTCTCTGGGAAATCTTTTTCGCCTCCGTAACCGAAGCGACCCTGTTGATGATCAGTTTCAGGTCGAGATCGAGGTCATCGATTTCCGTGGAGATTATTTTGATGATTCCATAGGCATCGGTAATGGCAGTAGGCTCGGGCGTCGTTACGATAAGCACTTCATCGGCGGCTTCCACGAAGGAGAGAACGTTGCTGGAAACTCCGGCGCTCGTGTCGATAATGATAATATCCGCTGAAGACAGTTCGGTAAGTTCCGTAATGAAGGATTCGCGTTCCTCGTCAGTCAGATTGGCAATCTTGCTGAACCCCGAAGCTCCGGCTACAATCTGTATGCCGTAATCCGTATCGAGGATGACTTCCTTCATTGTTTTCTGTTTCCGGATGACATGATAGAGATTGTATTTGGGGATCATCCCCATAACGACATTGACATTGGCCAGTCCCAGGTCCGCATCGAGAACTATGACTTTCTTCCCGATTTTCGCGTAGGCGAGAGCCAGATTTGTGGAGACGTTAGTCTTTCCCACTCCCCCTTTCCCGCTCGCAACGGTAATGATTTTCGTTTTCTTTCCAAAAACACCCTGAATTTCGTTCGGGCTTTCGGGCGACTGCCTGTTTTTCATGATCTCTCTAAGTTTCTCTGCCTGATCTTCCAACTTTTATCTCCAGATTGCCGAATTGTAAATGGGGAATTTCCGCAACAGTTTTTCCCTGTCCACGGAAAAGCCCGTCAGCTTTTCAAGTAATTTGATTTCCGTCGCTGTTTCAATATCCTGGGGCACGACCTGTCCGTCGGTAATATATGAGAGCGACTTTCCCGCTTCCGATAAGAGGCTGATGAGATTTCCCACCTGGGAGGTCTCATCGAGTTTGGTCAGTATGACCGACTGATATTTAAAAGGTTCGAACTGACTGAGGATCTCTTTGATATCACGGGTTTTGGTTGTTGAAGACACCGCCAGATGAACCTCGCTGTTGCTGCCGCAGGCAGCCAGGAGTTTTCTCATCTCCGCCAGCCTCATAAAGTCGCTCGGACTCTTGCCGATCGTATCGACCAGAATCAGATCGGCATCGCTATACTGCTGGATTTTCTTCTCGAGATCGCTGAATGTCTCCACACAGGCCACGGGAATGCCCATAATATCTCCATAGGTCTCAATCTGTTTTTTTGCACCTATACGATAATTATCGATCGTTATCATGCGAACGCTTAGGGGAGATTGATCTCCCGAGGCAATTCCCTTTATGGCTGCCAGTTTGGCGATAGTCGTGGTCTTGCCGACTCCGGTCGGACCGACAAGAATGAATACGCGGGGAACACGGGAAGGCTTTTCTCTGAAGAGGCTGATTTTGTCGCCGATCCATTCCAGCACAGACTGCTGAACAAGAGAGTAATCGTCAAGATCCTCCAGAGAAAGCTCTCTTTTAAGGCGGTCGACCATATCGCGGATAAATTCCCGGGAAAAATCGTTTTCTTCCAGAACCTCCTCGAGTTTTACCAGGTTTTCGTGTTTTTTCGGTTCATGGTTGGCCGGCCCTTTCTCAATGAGGTTCTTTACCACTTCGGTCAGACTTTTAACCTCTTCCGCAAGGGGATCGCTGGCAGGCCTGACCGGCTGAGGAGCCGCTTCCGTTTTTCCCACGGAATTCAGAATGGCTTTTTTCTCAAAGGAGTCTCTCGTCGCCCGGTCCTGAATCACGTTATCATAAACATAACCGGTATATTCGACTCCTTCTTTTTTGAACAGACCGAGGAAACCGCCCATCGTGATATTTTTTCTCGTGAGGATTTTAGCGTTCTTTCCATATTTGGTGCTGATTTTGTCCAGCACTTCAAGATGGCTGATTCCCCTTTCGGTAAAATGTTCCATTACGATTCCTTCCATTCAAATGATATTTCGCCCAGCGATTCTATCGATATATTCTGCGCTATCTCCGGTACGGATAGAACGACAAGATCGGGAATATCCCTTTCGGTCGATGACCTGACGAGAGCTCTGGCGGCTTCACTGCAGAGTATCAGAGGATAATATCCCAGATTCTGAACTTCCTGGACACTATTGAGCACGGCGTTGATCCATTGCCGTTGAAAACGGGGATCAAGAGCCGCGACAACACCTGTCGCCGACTCCATTCTGGAATCTACAATGCGCTGCTCTATCTCGGGATTGACTGTAAGAACGCGGAGCATATTATCCTCTTCAGCATACTGTAAACATATCTGTCTGCCCAGTGCCTGCCTGACTTTTTCAATGAGAAATCCCGTATCTTTCGTGACCGATCCGTAGTCGCCCAGAGTTTCGAGAATGACGACGAGATTCCTGATGGAAACCTGCTCTTTAAGCAGCCCCTGAAAGACTTTCTGAATTTCCCCGGTCGAGAAAACCTTGGAAACTTCCTCGACAACCGCGGGATAATTCTCCTTGAGGGTATCGAGCATGGAACGGACTTCCTGACGGCCGATGATCTCCGAAGAATGCTTCTTTATGATCTCTGTCAGATGTGTCGCGACAATTGACGGGGGATCGACGACCGTATAGCCGTTTCTCTCTGCTTTCTCCCTGTTCGCTTCGGTAATCCAGATAGCCGGAAGGCCGAATGCGGGATCTGTCGTTTTCTCCCCTTCCAGAGTCTCCCTCTCCCCGCCGGGATTGATGGCCAGAAAATGTCCCATGCGGATGGCGCCCCGGCCCATTTCGACCCCTTTTATCTTGAGGCAGTACTCCGAAGGTTCAAGCCGCATATTGTCTATGATACGGATCCTTGGAACGACAAGCCCCAGATCGAGAGCCGCCTCCCGCCGTATCCTGGTCAATCTGTCGAGAAGTTCTGCGCCATTGTCCTGATCGACAAGGGGGATGAGCCCGTAACCGAGTTCGAGAGACAGGGGATCGAGGGGGACAACGGGCGACATTTCCGCAGGCGTATCCTTTTCGGCCTTTTCCTGTTCTCCTGCCGTCTTGGCCAGTTCCTCTTCAATCATCTTCCGTTTTGTCAATCGGTACGCCATAAAGCCCGTCATGGCTGACAGGGGAAAGAGGAGATACCAGGGAAAGCCCGGAAGCACACCGAGGAAAAAGAGAAAAACCGCCGTGATCCAGTAAATCCGGGACTGGGCGGAGAACTGCTTCTTCACGTCTGTTCCGAAAGATCCGTCGGAAACAGAACGGGTTACTATGAGACCCGTTGAAACGGAGATGATAAGCGTCGGGAGCTGCGAAACAAGTCCGTCTCCGATTGTCAGGGAAGTGTAAGTATTGAGGGCATTGGTAACCGGTTCGCCATGAATGGTTACACCGACGATGATTCCGCCGATAACATTGATCAGGGTAATGACGATTCCCACCTGCACCGTACCGGAGACAAATTTCGTGGCACCATCCATAGCTCCGTAAAAGTCTACAGATTTCTGAAGGTCGGACTTTTTCTTCCGCGCCTGATCGTCTGTGATAAGCCCCGAATTGTATTCCGCGTCGATGGCCATCTGCTTTCCGGGAAGAGCGTCGAGAGTGAATCTCGCCGCAACTTCGGCAACTCTCGTCGCCCCTTTGGTAATAACGAGAAACTGGACAGCAATTATGATTATGAAAATAATCGCTCCGATGACGATTCCCTGAGTCCCTTCGGCACCGACGACGAAGGTGGCGAAAGCCCGGACGATCCTTCCGTCAAATTCCTCTCCCTTTGCGAGTATCAGCCTTGTCGACGAAACATTCAAAGCCAGTCCGAAAACGGTTGATACGAGCAGAATGGTCGGGAAGAGTGAAAACTCCAGGGGATCATTGGTAAAAAGAACGATGAGAATGATCATGATGGCCAGCATGAGGTTTACAGACATCATCGTATCGAGGATCCATGTGGGAAGAGGGACAATGAGCATCATAACGATCATCAGAACTCCGACCGTTATGAGAAGGTCCGTTTTCTCCCTTCCGAATGCGCTTCTCAGTGTTTTCTGTATATCAGCCATAAAACATCTCCATTACATTTCTCCGGCCATTTTGCCGCTGATGCGGTAAACTTCGGCCAGAACTCTGGACACGATGTCCCAGTACTCTTCGGGAATCATCTCTCCGATCTCCACGGCGGCGTAGAGCCCCCTGGCCAGAGGTTTGTTTTCGATAACAGGAACATCATTCTCTTTTGCGACATCCCTTATGCGGAAAGCGATATGATCCTGCCCCTTGGCCGTTACGGTCGGAGCGATCATTGTCTCGTTGTTCCATTCGAGCGCCACGGCGAAGTGGGTCGGGTTTGTGACGACCACATCGGCCTGTGGCACATTCTGTATCATGTTGGAAGTGAGGATTTCCTGCATTCTCTGACGGAGCCTGCTTTTGATCAGAGGATCTCCTTCCATCTGTTTGTGCTCTTCCTTCACTTCGTGCTTTGTCATTTTCAGAGAATCGAGGTGCTGTTTTCTCTGAAAGAGGTAATCGGGCAGTGACAGAGCCATGAGAATCAGTGCCGCTTTCACAGCCAGGCCGAAGGCGATTCCCGCGACGAAGCTGAAGCTCTCACCCAGAGGAATATTAGTCAGATTAGCCAGCTGGGGTCCGTTTTTCCTCACATCAAGGTAGGAAACGACGCCGATTATAATAATTTTCAATATCGATTTGGTAAAATTAAACAGGGCTTCCAGTGAAAACAGAGATTTTTTAGCCCAGTTGATTATATCGGGTTTGATTTTCTTGAAATCCGGTTTTATCGCTTTGGGAGTGAATTTAAAACCGACCTGAACGACATTGCCGAGAAAGGCCGACACATAGGCGATTCCCCAGATGGGAAGAGTGAGTTTAAGAAAATATCCGAGAAAAGCCCGCCACGGCAATCCACTGCCGGCGACATCGATAACCGTGCTGTTTTTCAGAAAAAAATTGATCATCTGGGCCAGCTGGTTAATCATGTATCCAGAAAGAACGCCGATGGCGACAAGGGGAAAAAGCATAACAAGGGATGCTGTCAATTCCTGCGTCTTGGCAACCTTCCCCTCTTCTCTGGCTTTCTTTTTCTTCTGTTCAGTCGGGTCTTCGGTCCGCCCCTCGTCTTCGGCGGCAAACCACTGAAGATCCATTGAACGGAGCAGAAGATCATATTCGTCGTTCCGGAGAAAACGCTCTTTCAGCAGGGTATCGCTCATAAACGCCCCCTGTATGCCGTATCGAGAATCGTGAGAATCTGACCGAATCCCGCGTCGATTATTATTGTGAATTTTTCTATAAGGAAAGGCATGGCCGCCAGCATCATGATAAATCCTACGCTGATCTGAATGGGGAACCCTACCATGAGAAGATTCATCTGGGGAGCCGCTTTAGCCAGGAGCCCCATTGTTACCGAAAGGAGAATGAGCGTTCCCATTATGGGGATGGCGATGATGATGGCCTGCTCGAACAACTGTCCCAGAACTCCGGCAAAATAAGTTACCAGCATATCCCGCTGGGCAAAAACATCCAAAGCTTTTACGGCGACAAAGGACTGGTAAATTCCAGTCAGAAAAATCTTCTTCATTCCCCCGGTTACGAGGAAAACAAGCATGGCTACGAGATTGAGAAACTGACCGAGTAGAGGAACCTGAATCTGGGCCAGAGGGTCAAAGGCCTGGGAGGCACCGAAACCCATCTGAATGGAAAACATCTGCCCCGCCAGCTGAAAAACAGTGAACACGAGCTGTACGATAAAGGCTAAAAGGACGCCGATCAGCACTTCGCCGATTACAAGCAAGGCGTATAAAAGCCCCGTATCGGGGATAATAAAACCAAGGTTCTTTGCCATGGGAAAAACAGCCATGGCTGTAAAAAAGGCGAGACCGGCCCGGGCCACACCGGGAAAAGCGGTGGAGGACATGATGGGAATCAGCAGCATCAAAGCTATGATCCGCGCAAAAATGAGGAGAAAAATCTGTCCGTCCGTCAGCAGCAGGTCAAAATTCATTTATCATCCCGTTACATTCGGTATCATTTCGAAGAGATTCGTTGTAAAGGCCGCCATGGAATTCATCATCCAGGCGCCGAAGAGACCGATAATTGTCAGAATTGCGACGATTTTAGGTACGAAAGTAAGCGTCTGGTCCTGAATCGAAGTGACAGCCTGAAATATGGAGATAATCAGACCTATGAGCATGGATACCAGAAGAACCGGCGCTGAGATGGAAAGAGTCTGTATTATGCTGCTCCGAAGCAGACTGACGATAAAACCTGTTGTCATAAATCATCCCTCCTATAAGAAACTGAGAATTAGCTGCCGCACAACCAGTCCCCAACCGTCCACTAGCACAAATAGTATAAGTTTGAACGGCATGGAGATCATTACCGGCGGAAGCATGATCATCCCCATGGACATGAGAATGGACGAAACGACCATATCGATAATGATAAAGGGGAAATAGAGGAGAATTCCTATTTTAAATGCCAGAGTCAGCTCATTGAGGATAAAAGCCGGAATGACGACATAAGTGGGGACATCGGCAAAAGTCTGAGGCTGTTCCAGTCCGCTCATATTCATGAACAGAGCAATCGTATCGTGATTGCCGTCGAGCTGCCGGAACATAAAAAGCCTGAGAGGCCGGACACCTTCATCGTACATCTGTTCAAATCCGATCTGACCGTCTGCAAATGGCTTGAAAGCATTCTCGTAGATCTCATCGAAAGTCGGCCACATGATAAACAAAGTGAGAAACAGCGCTATTCCCATAAGCACGTTGGAGGGGGGAACCTGCTGGAGGGACATGGCGCGCTTGATGAAGTCCAGAACAATGGAAATCCGCAGAAACGATGTCATGAGAATGACGATAGAAGGTGCCAGAGAAAGAACAGTCAGAAGAAGTATGAGCTGAATGGACAGAGCCACTTCATTATTGGATTGAGGTTCCCGCACCTGAAGATTGAGAAAAGGTATTTGAAAGTTCGAATTCTGCGCTTCTTCGATTATCTGGGCGACGGCCTCGCCTTCCGTTTCCTGAGTGAAAGCCGGATAAGCCAGAGCAAACAAAATTATCAGGGCGAAAAGTGTTTTTCTCATCACAGATCCTTCAACCTTTCGCGCTGGCTGCGGATAAAACCTTCCGCATCGGAAATTTTCCTTTCAGTCGGTTTACTCCGGCCGATTCCGAGATTGGAGGCGATTCTCTGTGAGAAAGATGTGGTCTGCCCATTCCCTTCCGACAGATTCAGCCTTATGTTGTCAATGGTTTCCTGATCTGTAATCTCGGAAATAAGATTAACCGAACTGTTGCCGGTTCCGACCAGGAAAACCTGATTCCCCACTTCCAGCAGATGTACCGCCGAGTCCTTCATCAGCCCTTTCGATCCGACGACTTTGATCAGCGAACTGCCGTCTACTGTCGAAGCGGAAAAACGTCTGAGAAGATACATGACAAGATAAATCGCTCCGATTACAAGAAGAAGGACAACGACTGTCCTCACAAGATCGGAGATACCTATAGCCGAAGGACTGACCTCGGGGATATCCTGTCCGGGTGTGTCATTTGTATTGATTAATAGAGTGGTTTCGTCTACTGCCTGCGCGGCTTCCGTCTGCCCGGATGAATTTTCCCCATTCTCCTGAGCAACCAGAGAGAGATTCGCCAAAGCGAATATCCCTGCCGCCAGCATTATTGCCAGTCTGTTCAAAGTGTTCCCCTCCCAAAGCACACTTTATAGTACTTATGTCATATCACCGAAAAAACGGTTTATTTACTATCCTTTCTGAAGCCGATCCATACTGGAAACGATTTCCGTTACACGGACTCCGAAGTTTTCATCAATAACAACAACCTCGCCTTTGGCTATCAGATTGTGGTTAACCAGAATATCCACCGGCTCACCGGCCAGTTTATCAAGCTCGATAATGGTACCTTCGCCCATTCCGAGAATATCTTTGATCTGCCATTTAGTACGGCCCAGCTCTACAGTAAGCTCCATGGAAACATCCATGAGCAGACCGATATTCCGCTGTTCCGTAGGCGATACGGACGCTCCGAAATCAGGAAGCTGGACACCTTGCACATTCGGCGGTTGCTGGCCCATGCCCATCATACCGCCCATGCCCATGCCGCCCATACCCATGTTCATACCGCCCATCTGACCCATTCCGCCGCCCATCTGACCGCCCATCTGGCCCATGCCGCCGCCCATCTGACCGCCCATCTGACCGCCCATCTGACCGCCCATCTGGCCCATACCGCCGCCCATCTGGCCCATGCCGCCGCCCATCTGACCGCCCATTCCATTCTGCATACCATTCATTCCGCCCATCATATCCATCCCACCGGAGGCACCTCCGGTCATGGAATCGAAATCAGACATCATGTCCGATGCATCGGAACCACCTGCGAGAGAGGCTATTTTCTTGGCAACGGATATTTCGAAGATTTCAATAAGAGTAAAACTATCTCCGCCATCGATAGAAACATTATAGCTGACTTTGACCATCTCTCCCTGAGGAGCTCTGACCATGGTCTTCGGAATACTCTGCCCATCGGGGGAATCCGGCATTATCGTTTTCCCGATTTTATCACCGATGACTGTAACAGCCGCGCCGGTAATCTGCGAAATGGCTTCTCCGATAGCCGATATGGCGGTTGCATTGAGTTCCACATCATCCTGCCCCATCATGGGACCGGCCAGTTTCAGCGCGTCATCAGGTGAGAAATAATAGAGGTGTTCACCGGGCACACCGTCTTTGAAATCTATTTTTATTTCAACCGTCTCATCGCTCAAAGACCCCTGGAGGGCATCTTTCGACACGACTTCCAGAGAGGGAGCTCCGATTGAAACAGAAGAGCCCATCATTCCGGACAGAGTTCCCGATTGGGATTCACTGGCATTCTGCAACAATGAAGCCAGAGCATTCTCCTCGGAAGGAGAAAGAGAAGAACCGCCGCCGGAGGAACCGGCTGCCGGCGTATCCACACTACCGCCTAACAACAAGGCATCTATTTCATCCTGAGAGAGGGAACCATCACTCATTCTTCTTCTCCTTCTACAGTCAGTTCTTCAAAATCGTCCTGCTGCACATCTTCCAGTTTCTTCGTTATCTGGACAGCGACCTTGCTGCCGACAACACCGGGCCGGCATTCAAACTTGGGCCGGTTACCGATTTTCAGAACCATCGGGTCAGTAACCCTGGTGTTCTGAAGCCGTATGATATCCCCCTGGGTCAGCGAAAGGACATCGCGGACCGGAAGATTCATACTGCCGACTTCCGCAACCATGGTCACGCCGATTGTAGCCAGCCTTTCCCTCAGAATATTGAGGTTTTCAGTGGTGGCGCCGCGGCGGACCGATGAATACCAGTACTGTGCGGATAGTTTTGATATAATCGGCTCTATGGTTAAGTAGGGGATACAGAAGTTCATCATCCCCTCGACATCTTCAACTTTGGTTTCCAGCGTAACCAGAACGACCATTTCCGTAGGAGGTACGATCTGGGCGAACTGGGGGTTCGTCTCTATCTGACCGAGACGGGGTCTCAGATCGATAACCTGCGACCAGGCTTCCCGCATATTTCCCAGGATCCTGACGATGATCGATTCCATTACCGACTGCTCTATTTCCGAAAGCTCCCTGTTCACTTTGGAACCTTCTCCTGTTCCTCCGAACAGACGGTCGATAATGGTGAAAGTAATAGCGGGGTCAATTTCCAGAATCGCCGATCCCTTGAGGGGATCCATATTGATGACAGCCAGCGCCGTAGGAGAAGGAATAGACCTTATGAACTCCTCATAAGTCAGCTGATCTACCGATGCCACATGTACGTGGACAAGAGATCGCAGCTGAGCGGAAAGCGATGTTGTCGTCAAACGGGCAAAAGTTTCGTGCATGATGGAAACCGTACGGATCTGTTCCTTGGAGAACTTGTCCGGTCTCTTGAAGTCATAGATCTTTATGTTTTTCCGGTCCGCGACCTGCTGGGTATCCTCGCTGTCCATATCCCCCGTGGATATGGCCGTGAGCAGCTGATCTATTTCATCCTGCGATAAAACTTCTGTCATTCAATTCCTCTATTAGAATTTCGGGAAAAAAGGATGATCACCTTAATCCGAATATTAACCCATGCTAGAATTCAAAAACCTGATATTCGGGAAAAATGATGCTTTCCACCCTACCATTGGTCAGCACGGCGTTGATTCGCTCTTTCAGCTCGTCTTTAATGGCCTGCTCGTCGGTGAGCAGCTCTTCCGCCGTTTTACTGCCGAAGTAGGTCCGGACAAGGTCGGTCAGCTGCGGGTTTCGCGCTGTCAGTTCGGTGGCCAGTTTTTCATCACCCTCGTTATAACCGATTTCCACTTTTACCGATACGGAATGCGGTGCCTTATCAGCCGTACGCGTCCGGATCTGATCGATCATACCGAAATAAATGTAAGGAGGCGTTTTTCCCTGATACTCTTCGGAGAATTCCTTGAATGTCTGGGCTCTGTCTCCCCTGTCGAGAAATTTGACCGTAATGACGACGATGGTGACAACGAGAATGATCCCGATGATTCCACCGACAATATAAGTGAGAAGTTTTACAAGTGTTTTGGAAAGACCCTTGCTCGATTTGGTTTCCGCGGCTTCTTTAAAACCCTCGTCACCCATTTCCTCAATAGCGTTTCCAACATCTTCGTCTGACATAATTCCCCTGTTTCCCCAGTTATCTATTGTAATATTACCAGAATTGCACCAAATATGCAAATATATCTAATTTTAAAGTGTTCAACGGAAAGCTGCTCAAAAGATCGCAGCCTTTGTTCGCGCCTGTCATCAGGCGCTACAGGTGGCCTTCTGATAAAATGACGACATCAACCCGGCGGTTGAAGGCTCTTCCCTCTTCACTATCGTTCGGCGCAACCGGCCTCATGGAAGAAAAACCGCTGATTTGGAACTGTCTCTCATCGGCCCCGAAATCCACAAGGTAGTGAAGAACACTGGCCGAGCGGGCTGTGGACAACTCCCAGTTTGTCGGAAAAGGACCGTCGGGATCGGTGGGACCTTCATCGGCGTGGCCTTCTACTTTGAAAGACCGGTCGGAAAGCTCGGGGTTGCTGAGTATCCGCGCCAGCTTCTGAAGAATCACCCTCGACTCCTCTATGTTCACTTCGGCGGAAGCGGGCCTGAACAGCATATCGCCGGCAAGCGATATTATTAACCCCCTTTCATCCTCGGTGACTTTAACTTTTTCACTTTTGATTTCAGGTTTGAACATGGAAACGGCACTCTGCCGTGCCTTGTCCAGCCCCGTCCCTCTGCTCTGAGAAGGCATGGAGAGTATGTTATTCCCCAATTCGGTTAATTCTCCGACCGAAAGAGTGTTTCCTCCCTGAAGTACGCCCAGCCCGTTAAAGGACTGCATGATCATATCCAGGCGGTGCCCGTCAATAGCCTCGGGATTCATGAGTATTACGAAGAAGCACAAAAGCAGGGTAACCATATCCCCGTAGGTGGTCATCCACTCCGGTGCGCCTTCTTCACATTTCGGGCATTTCTGCTGTTCATCTGCCATAGGCTATCCCTTTACTCTTCTCCGCCGCCGCCCGAAGGTCTTTCGGAAGGCGGTAGGAACGTATAGAGTTTCTGTTCGAGGATTCTCGGGTTGTCTCCCGATTGAATAGACAGAATCCCCTCGATCATAATTTCCTTGACCAGCATTTCGTCGGCGTTTCTGTCTTCAAGCTTCATTTTCAACGGCGCCAGAAAGAGGTTGGCGAAAAGCGAACCGTATAGTGTCGTAATGAGGGCAACGGCCATATTGGGACCAACCGAAGCTGTATCCTCCAGGTTGGCCATCATACCGATAAGCCCAAGAAGTGTTCCGATCATTCCGAACGCCGGAGCGAGAGTCCCCCATCCTCCGACGAAATCAATTCCCTTCTGATGCCTCGCTTCAATCTGATTGAGATTGGTATAAAGCACTTTTTTAATAACATCCGGGTCCGTACCATCGACGACGAGACGCATGCCGCCTTTCATAAAATCATCTTCCACATCGTTCAAGGCGTCATCAAGGGAGAGAAGCCCTTCCTTACGGGCGCTTTCGGAAAATGCGACAAGCTGACGGATCAGTTCATCTTTATTGTAGACTTTGAGATTAAAGGCATTGCTCAGGAATTTCATCATCCCCAGGGTACGGGCAAGCGGATTGGCAGCCATCAGAGCCATAAGGGATCCGACGATTACGATAAGAAATGAAGCCGCATCAATGAAAAGGCCTAGAGAGTTACCCGCGACTATGATACTCAATACGAGAAGGATCATTCCCCCCGCGAATCCGCCTATTGTAGCAATATCCATTAAAACCTACTCCTCATTCTTGAATGCGCCGATCAGCCTCCGGTATTCGACAATGCGGTCGAAAACGACGGAATACTCCTCCTGGACTACCAGCTTTTTGCCCGAAAGCATAACAATGGTGGTATCGGGATTGTTTTCAATATACTCTATCTGATGGGGATTTACATAGAATTCTCTGCCGTATTTACCCATCATGGTGACTTTTACCAATTTTATCTCCCCGTACTGTTATCGGACGGTTTGTTTATAAATAGGGCTGAGAGGCTGCATGAAAGCCTCTCCAACCCGATCAATTACCTATTACCTTTTCAGTGTCAGCAGTTCCTGAAGCATCTGGTCCGATGTCGTAATGGTCTTGCTGTTGGCCTGAAAACCTCTCTGCGTTACAATCATATCAGTGAACTGTTCCGCCAGGTCCACGTTACTCATTTCAAGAGCACCGGCGATGAACTTACCTTTACCGGCGATTCCGGAAGGACCGATATTGGGATCGCCCGAGTTGTTGGAAACGACGAATGTCGTATCTCCGGCTTTTTCAAGTCCGCCGGGATTAACAAATGATGCCAGGGCAATCTGTCCGAGCTCCCGGTTAGTTCCGTTGGAGTAGACACCGGTTATGATTCCGCTCTGATCGATTTTAAAAGTATCGAGATACCCCATGCCGTATCCATCCTGCTTGAAAGCTTTTGTGGACGATGTCTCGGCGAACTGAGTGATAGAGTTTGTATAACTGCCCACATCTCCCAGGTTCAGATTGAATAACTGTCTGATCTGGTTTCCCGCTCCGTCGGGAGTGGTGTCGGGCACATCGAAAGCTATGGGGATGAGCAGAGCGCCTTCCGTTATAGCATCGCCCTGGGCATCTTCAACCGATGCAAGAGATCCGAGGTTATCGAAATTGAGAAGGAACGTGTTTGTCCCATTCCCCTCTGCCCCGATGTTGGTCAGCGTGTTGGTGTCCACTTCCGCATCACCGTCCACCGTTACTGTCGCTTCCCACTGATTGGCCACTCCCGGCACTTTGGTAAAGCTTATGTTCAGTTTGTGAACATTTCCGAATGTGTCATAGATATCTTTATCGATGGACCAGGTTCCCTCCCTGGTTTCCGCTGCTCCCGCGCCATCGGCGATCTCGGGCATTCTCTTATCGAGGTTACAGGCGAACTCGACTTCCGTCGTGGCCGAAGCGGGATCCTTTCCTCCGATGGGAATGTACAGATCTCCCGGATCGGAAGCGGTATTGATAAATCTCTGTCCGTCGACAACTTCGGCAGACCATCCCTGAACGAGCATTCCGTTAGCGGGATTTACGAGCATTCCGTCTGAATCCAGTCCGAAAGCACCGGCTCTCGTATAATATTCTTTGGCTCCGGATCTCATAATGAAAAATCCATTGCCCTGAACGGCTACGTCGTCCGTCTTTCCGGTTGTCTGCAGGGATCCCTGAGTATGAATGGTATCAATAGAAGCGACAGCCATACCGAGACCGATCTGTTTGGGGTTTACACCGCCAAGCTGTTCCGTAGGTTTCGCGGCACCGCCCATACTCTGGGAGATCATGTCCTGAAAATTGACACGTCCCTTCTTAAAACCGATTGTATTGACGTTGGAGATGTTGTTACCGATAACATCCATTCTCACCTGATGATTCTGAAGTCCGGAAACACCGGAGTATAGTGATCGCATCATAACTTACAATCTCCTCTTTATTCTCTTATCCTGGAAACGCTTTCCAGACCGAAATATCTGCCATCGACGAGGATGTTGGGGAAATCTCCACCGGTTACAGCCTCGACTTTTCCGCTTATCAAATTGTCGCCTTCGGCAATTTCCACCGTACGGCCCAGCATTCCCAGAGCCTGGGAGGACTGGATTCTGTCGGCGACCTTTGTAAACTCATTACTCATATTTGTCATCTGCTCCAATGAGGAGAACTGAGCCATCTGGGCAATGAACTCTTTATCTTCCAAAGGTTTGGTCGGATCCTGATTGGAGAGCTGGGAAATGAGGATCTTAAGAAAATCATCTTTATCAAGCCCATCTTTCTTGACTCTCCCCTCATTAATGGTTTTGTTGAATGCATCGACCTGCATTGAAACTTTGGATTGATCTGTCGATGACATCAATGTTGAAAAATCCATGAAATCTCCTTATTCCTATACGACCAGATTGATATGCTGTGTGCCCTGACCGGCAGCCATTCGATCGACCGAGGGAACCGCATCATCGAGGGTTTTCAGTCTTTCGCTGAAGAAGGGCTGATCATCACGGAAGGACTGGTTTCCCTCGCGGTTGCCATTTCCGTCTCCCACTGTCACTTCAATGGATGAGCTGCTGATTCCCGCTTCCTCAAAGGCTTTGGACAGATTGCTCAGATTGTTCTCGAATATCTGCCCTACTCTACTATTCTCGACAATAATTTTTCCGACTAAATTGTTTTCATTCATATCCAGATGAATTTTGACCCGCCCCAGAGCCTCCGGTTTGAGGATGAGCTTGATCTCGCCCTGATTATTGTCCTTGAGAACGAAAGAAGCTTTTTTAACAATCTGATCGTTTCCCGTTTCACGCAGTTCTCGGGCCAGCATAACTTCCCTGTTTTCGCTGAAACGGCTGTGAAAGGATTTGCTTTCTTCACCGGCTGCCCGATCAAGATTCTGCTCACCAAGAACAATCTGATTCGATTCCTTCGACGTCTGATCAGCCGTTTCCATAGAAGCCGACGCTTTGCTCAAAGCCTGGGCGCTCTCGCGGTGTTCGCTATTCTTCGTCCTGCTATCCACTACGGTTAAGACCGGCTGTTCTTTCCCTTTTTTGCGGGAGGAAACAGCCTCTTTGGCCGGGATATCGGCTTTTGGAGAATGAATCGCCTGGGAAACTGTTGCTTCAGCCATTTTTCCATCTCCCGACCTGGGAAAGGGAATGATCACATTATCATTGTTATTGTCAGAATCCTCAGTCTTTTCCCCGGATTCTTTCTTATTCAGTATTTTCCCGGGATTTTCCTTATCATGAACAGCAAGGGACAAGCCGGCGGCTGCAGCTTGCTCGGCAGTTTTATCATTCTCATCCGACGCAGCTGGTTTCAAATCTTTTTTGGCTATGTGCCGGGAATTCTCCGATGCAGATTTAGAGATGAAAGAGCCTGCCTTCTTTTGCTCTCCCTCTTCAGAGATAACAGATGCAGACTTATCAGAAGAAATCTCCCCTTCCTCAACCGGAACAGCTTCTGTCTTCAGTTTCAACCCGGGTTTTCTGATTCCTTCCCGGTTCTCCATAGTTTTTGCAGTGGAGATTTTTTGTTCAGTTGCGGTAGATTTTGTCTTTTTACTGCCTTCGGGAATTTCCTTTTCACCCCGAGCTGCAGCACTTTCCGCACTTTTTCTGCTCTTTTCGGATTCTGCTGCTTCATTGCCTTTCATGGCTTTTTCAAGAGAATCTTTAAAACGGGAATCGGAACCGTCCTGCAAAGGGGGGCTCTCCGTTCTGGTAGTCCGGCTCTTCTGATCCGGTGGTCCGGATTGGATAAGAGCGTTAATCGTTGAGGTCATAAATCCTCCAGGATGTTTACTCCCTTTAATTTTCGACCATTTTTAAAGTTGATTAAGTGAAATTGAACAAGATTAGGGAATTGATATAAAAAGAGAGCCGCTTTTCAGCAGCTCTCTGACAATAGATAAACATTGATATGATTGAATCAGTTTACCGTGGGCTCATCTGCCATCAGTTTCTGAATCGCCGCGCCTTTTTCCGGAGTCATAAGAGAAATCCAGTAGGAAACCAGTGAGTTTCTCCCCTCTTCCTGCGCCAGCCTTTCTGCTGTTCTCAGAACATCGACGACATCGAGATTTTCCATGTTCATCATGATGCTTACCGCGTCTTCCGGCGGCATACCTTCCAGATAACGGGCATTCTGCTCCAGGTTAGTCTGCTTATTGTTATAGCGGTTCAGCGCGTCATTTATGGATTTCTCCTTTTCGACGAGCGCCTTTTCCTTTTCATCCAGTTCCGTCTGTTTCTGGAGGATTTCCGCTTCGGCCAAATCGACTGCGGCCTCCCTTTTAGCCAGTTCATCGCGGAGCAGGTTCAGAGCTTCGATCTGCATATTCATTCTCTCCCGGTCAAGAACAATAGGCTGAGAGACCTCTTCGAGAACTTCCGGAGATTTGAGTCCCAACAGAGAAGTGACGGGAGACAACTGTTCCTTGGCATCGATAACCCCCAGGTAATCGAACCAGATAGCTCCTCCCACAATCAGTACTGCTATGAGAAGCAAAAGCAGAAAGATTTTCAATACATTGCCGGCTGCACTTGCCATGTCATCCTCCGTTTACCCTGGCTCTGCGGGAGATATTCAGGTCGTCGTTCATTTTTTCTTCGTATTTATTCCGTTCATGATGATATTCATCGTGCTGTTTCTCTTTCAGTTTGTCCAGAATTTTCCTTTTTTTGGAAGCTTCTATAAAATCTTTCAGAACTCTTTCCCTCTCTTTTTCCTTCAGAGAGAGCTTCCGTCGCGCTTCATCGGCTTTCCTGTCCATGAGAGCCTGATAATTGGCTACAGCCATAAGGCTGTTAACATCGCGTAGAGTGTTTTCAAGGGCGCAACGGCTTTTTTCCTCTTTGAATCCGCCGATTTCTCTGCGCAGGCGGGCACACTCGCCGGTAACTGAAGCGAGTTTATTCTCCCATTCCCGCTCTTGGCTTTCCCGGAGATGCAATACGGTTTCGAGGGAAAATTCAAACCTCTTCATCGATTATCCGTTCAGGGAAAAGATCAATACCGGAAATATCCGCACCCAGATCCATGGTTCTGTCCAGTTCCGCTTTCTCATGGGTTCCCTGCCGCAGAAATGAATTGATTTCAGCGATTTTATCTATGGCTTCATCAATCTCGTCGTTACTGCCTTTGACATAGGCTCCAATATTGATAAGATCTTCTTTCTCCGTATACAGAGCCAGCATCCGCCTGATATTACCAAAGCCCTTGCGCATGGCGGGATTGGTAATCGCCGGTTCCAGCCTTGAAATGGAACTGAGTACATCAATAGCCGGATAGTGATATTTCTCGGCCAATTTTCTGGAAAGTACGATATGACCGTCGAGAATACCGCGGACTGAGTCCGCTACGGGGTCATCCATATCGCCTCCTTCAACCAGAACCGTATAGATTCCCGTGATGGACCCTTTATCCGATGTTCCCGAGCGCTCAAGCAGTTTGGGAAGAAGTGTGAACACGCTCGGCGTATACCCCTTTGAGGCCGGCGGCTCACCGATGGCCAGGCCGATTTCTCTCTGGGACATGGCGAAACGGGTCACGGAATCGAAAAGGAGCATAACATCCTTTCCCTGATCCCTGAAATACTCGGCGACCGCCGTGGCGACAAATGCCCCGCGAACACGGGAGAGGGCCGGTGTATCGGAAGTCGAAACAATAACGACCGAACGCTTGAGACCTTCTTCTCCGAGGTCGTTTTCAATAAACTCCCGGACTTCCCTGCCTCTTTCACCGATAAGGGCGATCACGTTGATATCCGCATTGGTATTGCGGGCGATCATACTGAGCAGCGTCGATTTTCCGACGCCGGAGCCGGAGAATATCCCCAGCCTCTGGCCTCTTCCCACGGGAATCAGCCCGTCTATGGCCCGGACACCTGTAACGATCCGCTCTTTTATCATTTTTCTCTTCATGGAGTCAGGGGGAAGGTTCATGGCGGGATAGACATCGCAACAGGGAATGGGTCCCTTGTCATCGATGGGGTTTCCCCGGCCGTCGAGAACGCGTCCCAGCATATCTTCGGAAACATTGACGCTGAGCATTTCCCCGGTGGCGATAACCTTGCAGCCCAGCTCTATGCCGTGCATCTCATCGTAAGGCATCAGCTGGACAGCGTCTCCCTTCAATGCGACCACTTCCGCATAGACTTCCCGATTCCCGCGGGGTATCTCGATTTTGCAGACCTCGCCTACAGCGGCCACTGGACCGAGACTCTCGATTATTACACCCTGAACTTTCGTAACTGTTCCGGTGCATTTAATGGAATCCATTGAGTCGAGAACTGTAAAATACTTCTCAAGAATCTGCATATATCCCCCTTAAGACTCAATTCCCGTCTTAATAGGCACGATATCGAGAATTTTCTCTTCGATTTCCTTAAGCTGAGAGGAGATTCTCGCATCGATCTGACCGAAGTCCGTTTCGATGATACACCCCCCCTTGTCCACGGAGGAATCCTCCAGAACGGTGATGGATTTGACATTTTCCACCATCCGCAGAAAGTCCTGAGTGTGCTCTGTGGTGATTTCCAGATCCGCGAGATTGACTTTGATGGCCACATCTCCCCGGCTTTTCATTTTTCTCAGAGCCTGGACGACATTGTTGATAACAACGTTTTTCTGATTCTCCGAAACGACTTTGATAACTTTCCGGGAGATCTGAAGGACCAGATCGATCAACTGGGATTCCGCTTCCTCGATAATTTCGACTCTCTTTTCGATCGACTTGTTCATTATCGTGTGAATTCTTTCGATCAGCCGGGCCACTTCCGCTTCGCCGGACTTGAATCCTTCTTCCCGGCCCGCTTCGTAGCCTTTGTCATAGGCATCTTTTTTAAAGTCCTCGATCTGCCGCTCCGTATCGTCGCGAAGCCGGGCTGCTTCAGCTTCGGCTGTTTCCCGGGTTTTCAAGGCTTCTTCTTCAGCTATCTGCTTTTCCGCCGTAGCCTGATCGGTTTTTTTGCGGACTTCTTCGAAAGCGGTTTCCTCGGCTTCCCGGATAATGGCTTCGGCCCGGGCCTGGGCCTCTTCGATCATGGCCTGTTTTTCCCGTTCCCACGAGGCTTTGAAAGCATCGGCTTCCCGTTTAAGGTCTTCCGCTGTGGGCCCTGTGTATTCAAACTCCTCAAGTTCTTCCACTTCCTCCACTTCCGTTTCGAAAACGGGGGCTTCTATTTTGACCTTCTGCTGCGTGAGATTCACTATTTCCTGCGGTCTGAATACACTTTTTGCCACAAATCACCTCCTGAAAACCGGCTTTATACCAGAACATCCTCTTCGCCGCTTCTGGCGATGACGACTTCACCCTGCTCTTCCAGTTTTCTGATAATCGATACGATTTTCTGCTGAGCTTCTTCAACATCTTTCCGCCGCGTCGGCCCCATGAACTCCATATCCTCTTTAAGGAGAGCAGCCGCACGTTTGGACATATTTCTGTATATCTTGTCCTGAACATCGGGATCGACGGCTTTGAGCGCTTTGGCCAACTCGTTCGTATCGACCTCGCGCATAACTTTCTGAATAGCCCTGTCGTCGAGCATAACGATATCTTCGAATACGAACATACGTTTTTTGATCTCTTCCGCCAGTTCGGGATCGTCCTCTTCAAGGGACTCGATAATGATTTTTTCCGTCGAACGGTCGACAAGGTTGAGAATATCGACAATAGCGCCGACACCGCCGGCCGCCGTGTAGTCTTCCTGAGAAAGCGAGGAGAGCTTCTTCTCGAGAACCCTTTCCACCTCTCTGAGAACTTCCGGAGAAGTCCGGTCCATGGTCGCGATTCTCTTGGCTACATCGGACTGTTTCTCCTGGGGCAGCTGCCCGAGAATAACCGACGCTTTCTGCGGCTCCAGATAAGCCAGAATCAAAGCGATCGTCTGGGGATGCTCCTGCTGGATAAAGTTGAGCAGATGAGCCGGGTCGGTCCTTCTGATAAAGTCAAAGGGACGGGTCTTGAGAGAACTGGTCAGGCGGCTGATGATATCGACAGCTTTCTGGTTTCCAAGCGACTTTTCGAGAAGCTCTCTGGCGTAATCAATACCTCCCGAGGAGATAAAGTCCTGAGCCATCATCAGTTCCTGGAACTCCTGAAGAACCATATCCCTCTGCTCCGAATCGATATTCTCCAGACGGGCTATCTCAAAAGTGAGCGTTTCAATCTCATCTTCCCTCAGATGCTTGAAGATCTCCGCGGAAATCTCCGAACCGAGGGTTACGAGGAAGATGGCCGCTTTCTGCCGCCCTGTTAAATCCTCTTTATGGGTTGCACCCTGTTTTGCCATTCTATTCCTCCGCCAGCCAGGTTCTGATTAGTTGCGCCACGTCTTCAGGATGCTCTCTTGCCATATTGATTGCATTCTCCTGCATTTCGATTCTGGCCCGTTCCTGAACTGACATTTCCACATCGATTCCCTCTTCCTCGGCACTTCTCAGCGCCGCTTCTCTCATAGCCTGATGCTGTCGCGACAGCTCTTCCTCTCTCAGGCGCCGTCTTCTCTCCAGTTCTTTGGAGATAATTCTGAAAACGACTGCGGCCACTACGAAAATGGCCAGGCCGATTAGCGAGAAGAGCACAGTCTGCTGAATCTGCTGCCGCCTTCTGTACTCGGCATCCTCCGACTCGTGTTCCGAAGTCCTGTCGAAAGGTATATGGGAAACCGTAACTTCATCACCTCTACCCCTATTATACCCTACCGCCGTAGCCACCAGGTCACGGGATATGGTCAAATCTTCAGTGCTGACCGGGACATAGGTTCTGTCGATGCTGCCCTCCGGTGTTATGACCAGTTTCCCACCGTCATCGAATTTCTTTTTCCAGATACCGTCAATGGCCACGGCGACGCTGATCCGGGAGATCTGGAAGGGATTGCTGTCTTCCGAAATATTGCGCGTGTTGACCACGTAGTTCTGGATTTCGTTATCTTTCTGATATTTGCCGACCAGTGAGGAGAGATCCTGATAGGCGGGAGGAGTCTGGCCTTCCTGACCCGGAGGCCCCTCGGGATTGAATCCCGTCCCCTCGAACAGTTCGTTTTCCGTCTGTGACGACTCGAGAATGGAGGGGACTCCCTCGTATTCACTGTAGGGAGTATTGGGGTCATCTTCTCTCATGGTGATGGGAAAATGCTCTTCCGTCTCGACCTGCTTGTTGATAAACTCCAGATCGATTTCGATATTGAGGATTTCCACTCTTTCGGGAGAATAGATATTTCTGAGAGAGCTTAGGATTTTGCTCATATACTGAGCTTCCAGCCGTTTTTTCTGGTTGAGCATCCGTTCGACTATGGTAAGCCGTGTCGCGTCTTCCAGCCCTTCGAAATCATTGAGAACAGTCCCCGAGTAATCCATAATCGTTATATTTTCCGGAAGCAGCCCCTGAACGCCGAACTGAATAAGCTTGACGATTCCCTCGACTTTCTTCCTGTTTTCAGAGATATCGCTGCCCGGTCTGGGAGTGATGATGACCGAAGCGGTCACGGGATCCTGCTGATCCGTAAAGAGTTCTTTCTCGGGCATAACCAGAGTGATTTTTGCCGAATCCACATCATCGAGCGCTTCGATATGCTGTTCCATCGAGCCGATAATGGCCCTTCTGAGATTTACATTCCGCTCGAAGTCGGTCAGCGTCCACCGGTCCTCGTCAAAAAGGGCCCAGGGATCGGTCGCATCGGTGATGATACCGTCGCGAATGAGAATGGCACGCATCTTTTTCGCCGTGCTTTCATCGGGAACCATAATGTACCCGTCAGTGGTAATCTTGCTGTCGACATTCTGTTCCGTGAGGCTTACGATAATGTTATCGCGCTGCTGAACATCGGTAATCGGCGTGTTGATGAGACGAACCATTGATGGAGACGCGGAAAAGCTGACCAGAAAAACCAGTCCGACAACCGTCACAACCACAATGGCAAAAAAGATAATTTTCTGAACAACCGACCATTTCGTCCAGAAGGACTTGAGCTGCTCTGCTATACGTTTAAAAAATTCGTTCATTTCTCCCCTCCCAAGAAAGAAACCGCTATATTAAAGACCTATCGCGTGGATATAATCTCCTTATAAGCTTTAACTGCTCCGTCTATAACGGACTTTGTCAGATTCACAGCCATTTCAGCTTTAGCCATGGCTATGGTTACGTCGTGTACATCAACGGAATCAGGATCGGTAATCATCTGCTGCATGAGTCCCGCGCTGTCCTGCTCCGCATTATTGGCGCTGTTAAGGGCGTCGACAACCATTTCACCGAATTTCCCCGTTTTTGCCGGTGCTTCGGTCATCAGCCCCTCTTCATTCAAATGCCTCGGACGGCTCCTCTTTAATTGTACCACATCGCCGAAAGCCGAATCAGCTCCGACCAGATTCATAAGACTCATGATTTACCTCCCGATTTCAAGTGCCTTCCTGAACATACTTTTACTGCCGTCCATAACGGCCACATTGGCTTCGTAAGCTCTCGATGCGGCAATCATGTCCACCATTTCGCTGACCGTATTGACATTGGAATACTCGACATACCCCTTTTTCGGTCCCGTTTTTATCGCATCGGGGTGAGTCGGGTCGTAAACCAGTCTCAGCTCCGAATCGTAGTCTTTTTCTATCTCCGCTACGCGAACGCCCTTTCCGATGTTATTGTCCAGAGAATCGGGAAGAAAAGGACTTCTCCAGTAAGGCTGCTCCACTCTGGGGCGGAAGATGACCCGGCTTCTTCTGTAAGGGCCGCCGTCAGCTGTTCTGGTCGTGTTGGCATTGGCTATATTGTCTGCTATAACATCAAGCCTCAGCCTTTCCGCTGTTAATCCCGATGCCGCTGTATTTATCGAATTGAACAATCCCATTTCTTATTACCCTCTTATCTCAGGACCATATTGATCCGGCTGAACTGGCTGGAAAGAGCCGATGTCATAAGCTCGTACATCATCTGGTTTTCCGTAGCCGCCATGGTCTCCGTCTCAATATCCACATTGTTTCCGTTGTTATTGCTCTGTGTCAGGTAGTCGAGAACAAATCTCGGCTGAACCGATTTATAATCCACCGGCCTGTTGAAAGGAATATGCCTGGTACTGGACATCTTCGCCTCCAGTCCCTGCGGCTCTTTCTCGGAAGCCAGAGCTCTGGCCAGAGATGCCTCAAAGTTCACATCGGTTCTCTTGAAGTTGGGTGTCTCCGCATTGGCTATGTTGTTGGCGATAACTTCTCTTCTAACCAGACTGACATCCATTGTCCGCTGGAGAATATCGACTGTTTTTCCAAAAGAATTGTTAGTAAACATTTAAAACTTCCTTTAAATCTGGTCCTTACCTTCTAAAATCGGCCTTTTTTTTTCTCATATTAGTGTTTTTAGAGAATATATCTGCTCAGATCCCTGTCCTCTACAATATCCTTCAATTTTTCATCCACATAATCAGCCGTAATGGTTATCGTCTGCCCCTTCAGGTCCGGCGCGTTAAAGGAAACTTCCTCCAGCAGCAGTTCCATGATAGTGTGCAGCCTTCTGGCTCCTATGTTCTCGGTACGCTGATTGACCTCCTCGGCTATTTCCGCCAGCTTGTCTATGGCGTCCTCCCGGAAATCCAGGTGGACATCTTCGGTTTTCAGCAGTTCCACATATTGCTTGGTTAAAGCATTTTTCGGCACGGTCAGTATGGTCTTGAAAGCCTCTTTGTTCAGATCCTGAAGCTCCACTCTCAGAGGGAAACGGCCCTGAAGCTCAGGAATAAGATCCGAGGGCTTGCTCATTGAAAAGGCACCGGCGGCAATAAAAAGGATATGGGACGTGTCGATGATTCCGTACTTGGTGTTCACCTTACTTCCCTCGACAATGGGGAGAATATCTCTCTGAACACCTTCCCGGGAAACATCCTGCCCTCCGGCGCGGTTCTGTCTGGTGGCGATTTTATCGATCTCATCGATAAAGATGATCCCCATATTCTGCACCCTCTCCCGGGCCATGTCGGCAGCGTTTTCAGAATCGACCAGTTTTTCCTGATGTTCGGCCAGGAGGATTTCCCTCGCTTTTTTTACTGTGACTTTCTTTTTCTTCTTTCCCCCGCCAAAAAGATTGGAGAGAGACCCCATATTGAAATCCATCTCCTCGAAGTTGTTGCCCGAAAAGATTTCGATAGACGGCATGCCTTTCTGTTTGCTGACCGATACTTCCACCGGACGGTCATCGAGTTTCCCATCCCTCAGCATCTGCCGGAATTTTTCTCTTGTCGAGTTGTCGTCAGTAATGACCAGAGGCTCTTCCCCTCCCGATGTGTTGAATCCGGGCTTCTGGGGTTCCACTTTTTTCGAGGCGGGAAGCAGTATATCCAGCAGAGCTTCCTCGGCCGCTTTCTCCGCTTCCTCCTGAACCCCTTCCTGCAGTTCCGTTTTCACCATGGCGACCGCAGAGGCTGTAAGATCGCGAACCATAGACTCGACGTCCCGCCCCACATATCCCACTTCCGTGAATTTGGTGGCTTCCACTTTAAGAAAAGGAGCACCAGACAGCTTGGACAGCCTGCGGGCGATTTCTGTCTTCCCTACACCGGTCGGTCCGATCATAATGATGTTTTTCGGCGCCACTTCATCCTTGATATCATCGGGAAGCCGGGACCGTCTCAGCCGGTTTCTCAAGGCGATGGCAACGGATTTTTTCGCGTTTTCCTGTCCGATTATATATTTATCAAGCTCAGCTGTAATTTCTCTGGGTGTCAGTTTATCCAGATCGATTTTCATTAAGCTAATTCCTCCACAATAATATTTTTATTGGTAAAGACGCAGATATCACCTGCGATACCCAGAGACCGCTCAGCAATCTCCCTGGCGGTCAGTTCCGAGCCGTCCAGATAAGCCAGAGCAGCCGAATAGGCGTACATTCCGCCGGAACCGATGGCTATGGCGCCTTTCTCAGGCTCTATAACATCTCCTGTACCGGACAAAACGAATGTCTTCTCCCTGTCGGCGACGAGAAGCATCGCTTCGAGCTTTCTCAAAGCCCTGTCTGTCCGCCAGTCTTTAGCCAGTTCGACGGCTGCTCTGGTCAAATCTCCGCCGAACTCCTTCAGCTTGGCTTCAAACCGTTCCATCAGGGTAAAGGCATCGGCTGTCGAGCCGGCAAATCCCGTCAGGACTTTTCCGCCCAGAAGGGTCCGCACTTTTCTGGCATTGCCTTTCATGATGACCGACTCTCCCATTGTGACCTGTCCGTCTCCCGCTATGGCGACCTGGCCGTTTTTCCTTACGGCCAGTATGGTTGTTCCTTCAATTTTCATAGGTTATCACCTCTTTTTCCGCTTTGGATCCGCCGTTCCTCCCGTGGGGATGAGAACTGCGGTAAACCTGTTTCAGCCTTTCGATTCCCGTGTGTGTATAGATCTGGGTCGTGGAAATGCTGGCATGACCCAACAGCTCCTGAACGACTCTGATATCCGCCCCTTCATTGACCAGTCCCGTGGCGAAACTGTGTCTGAATGTATGGGGTGTCACTTTCTTGGGGAATCCGGCTTTAAGCGTGTATTTCTCTATAATATAATATATTCCCCGCGCCGTGATGGGAATTCCCGCCGCGTCGAGGATGAGACTGTCATTTTTATTGTCCCTGGCCCGCTCTTTTCTCAGCGGAAGATAGTCGGAAAGAGCTTTCCGGGCTTCCCTTCCCACAAAAACCCATCGGTCTTTTCCCCCTTTTCCGCGAACGACGGGGTGACTGTTCAGCAAATCGTGGCATTTCATATTGCAGATCTCACTCACACGGCAGCCCGTCGAATAGAGAAGTTCGAAGAGTAGTCGGTCGCGGGTTCCGGAGAAATCATCATCGGTCATCTCGATTAGCTGTGTGATCTCACGGTCCGAAAGATGGACCGGAAGGGTCCGGTGCAGCTTCATCGATTTTATCCCCGCGAAAGGATTGTACGGACTGATCTTCCGCTTGATAAGGAAATCATAATAACCTTTAAGAGAAGATATCTTTCTATTGATGGAAGATGATGCCAGCCCATCGCGCGACAGTTGTCCGATGAATGACCGGGCTACGTTCTTATCCACATCACTTCCGTCTATCTCCCATTCCTCGAGATAATCGAACCAGACAGAGAGATCTTTCCTGTAGGAAGTCAAAGTAGCGTCCGAGAGTTTTCTCACATTTTCCAGATACTTCAGATACTCTTCCATCATAAGCTGTAGTACACTCCTTCTCTGGAAATTTCCCGTTCTTCCAGTTCAGCCCGGAACCGGTCAGCGAGAAAGCGCCCCGTGGCGCGGCTGCCGCTATGGGATAAGAGAACAGGCGATCGGTCTCTGCTTTTTACACTGTAGGACAACTCTCTCAGGACATCATCAGCGGATTCCACGACAACCGCCCCGTCCTCGATCAGGGAGTTCGTTCCCTCTCCGGCTGAAGGTGACGGAGAGGCTGCGTTGAGGACAAAGACGTCCCGCCCCTGCTCCAGAGCGAAATCTGCCGTTATCAGAGCTCCGGACCGGGCTGGCGATTCCACGACGACCAGAGCTTCGCTCAAGGCGCTGACAATGCGGTTCCTTTCGGGGAAATTATAGCGGACTGGCGGGATTCCCGGAGGATATTCACTCAATAAAGTTCCTCCTTCATCGAGGATCCTGGCTGCAAGATCTTTACTCGATGAGGGATAAATCCTGTCGATACCGCATCCGAAAACTGCGAGAGTGTACCCTTTTCCCGCCAATGCGCCACTGTGTGCCGCACTGTCGGTACCCGAAGCCAGACCGGATGTGACAGCAGCCCCGGACCGGGCCAGATGAAAAGAAAGGGCAAAGGCTTTTTCCATAGCCAGACCTGTCGCTTTTCTGGTACCCACAACGGAAATATTCAGGACATCGGACAGAAGAGTTTCCCCCCTCCCGTATAGAAGAAAGGGAGGATTGTGTATGGAACGGAGTTTTTCCGGATAAGCTTCATCATCAACGGAAAGGGTGAATATCCCCTGTTTGATCATCAGAGACAGGTCGTTTTCAGCCTCATGAAGTATGGATTCTTTTTTATAGGACGACCGGAAATCCCTTCTTATCAAATCGACAAGAGTCTTGCGTTCCGGCATCCGGCCCGAATTGATGCAATAGGCCAGAACTTTCCGCTTCTCATCGGTTTTCAGAAAAGAAATCCGCTGGACCGCCAGTTTCCAGAGAAGATCGCTACTCATTACTGCCTCCTCTCAAAATCTCATTCCGGTTATTCCTCGCTGCTTCCTGAAGAATCGGATCATCAGTTTTATCGATGATGTCATTGTACAGATCGACGGCTTCATCTTCATCTCCCGCAGCGTAATGGGCCGCCGCGAGAAGGAACCTACCGTCTATACTGCTTTTCTGGATTGTGTTGTACATTTCCAGCAGCGGGATCGCCAGTTCGGGCATATTCAATTCGTAAACATAGAGCACCGCCAGTCCGTACATGGGAGAGGAAAAGCGGTTATTCACAGCCAGGGAGGCTTCGTAATAGCGGACAGCCTGATCGAGGTACTGTCCCGATTTCACAACAGAGCCTTCGGTCTTATAGAGACGGGCGGAACACAAACCGGCGTAGTAGAGAACATTGGGGTTTTCCGGGTAGATAGCCAGAGCTTCCTGAAAAGCCTCCAGCCCCAGGCCGTACATGCCGTAGTCCACATATTTCAGACCGATCAGCTTGTAATATGTTCCGAGCTTCTCCGCGGCATCGACCTTTTCATCGAGTATCTTCCGGAATACGGCAATATCCTTCTTCAGCTTTGCGTAGTTTTCATCACCTTCCAGAACAGTTTCCGGATCCGCTCCGTTCTCCATGGCCGCCATTCTCTGAAGCAAATCGGTATCGGTCTGATTACAGGACGAAAACATGATAAGAATCAGAGTTAAAAGAAGCATGAGACTGCCTGTCATTGTCCGTTTTACTTTTCGTCCTTTCATCATATTCTATCCTCTAGGATGATATTCCCGGTGTGCGGTCTGAAGATCGCTGTTGTCCAGATGCGTATAAATCTGGGTCGTGCTTATATCCGAATGGCCGAGGAGTTCCTGGACGCTCCTCAAATCGGCGCCGCCCTGGAGAAGATGGGTGGCAAAAGAGTGCCGCAGTGTGTGGATTTTCCCGGACACACCGGCCCTTTCCGCCGTTTCTCGGAACCTCTTCCACATCCCTTTCCTCGAAAGACCGTTTCCCAGGCGATTGAGGAACAGCGCTCCCGTCACTTTGCCGGGTTTGATAAAACCGGGACGGCCTTCTTCCAGATAAAGTTTGAGCCAGTATTCGGCATTTTCCCCCAGGGGAACAAGTCTTTCCTTGCTTCCCTTGCCTGTAACCTTGATGAGCCCCTCTTCAAAATAGAGATCGGACACTTCGAGCCCCACGGCTTCGGAAACCCGCAGCCCGCAGGAATAAATCAATTCGAAAAGCGCCCTGTCCCTCAATCCCGACACAGAGGTACAATCAATCTCCTGAAGAAAGAGATCGACCTCTTCAATCGTCATGACTTCGGGAAGGTGCCGCGCCAGCCGCGGCATATCGATAAGCCGGACCGGATTGTCCTTTCTCTGTCCAGACTGGATGATGAACTCGAAATAGGATTTGAGAGTGCTGATGATACGGGAAACAGTCCGCGCCGACAAAGAGGAATCGACAGACTGTCTGAATATGATATAGCCCGAAACTTCTTCGGCGCTGATTTGTGCCGCACGGAATCCTTCCTGAGCCAGCCAGAGAATGAATTCTCTCACTTCGCGCATATAGGTTTCCACCGTGTTGGCGGCCATGCGGAGTTCAATATTCAAATAATCTTCGAATGCCCTTTCGGTCCACTGATCCCCTGTCATTTTCAGTTTCTCTTCCCTCCGATCAATTTGGTTCTATCCCTCATAATCGTGGGAACATACAGATCATCGCCGAGGGGGTCATCATGACCAAAAAGGAAATCAACCGGCTTCTTTTTCGTTTCCGACAAATCGTTGCCCGTGCTCAAAGCTTCCCAGTCCTTGAAAGAGAGGATTTCGTTCTTATCGGAATCCATTGTGGTGGCCGGCATGGTCTCCACTTCCTCCTCCACGGCGCCGTGGGAAAATCCCGTAGCGATAACCGTTACTTTCAATTCATCATCAAGAGTCTCGTCGATAGTCGTTCCGGCGATTATGATGGCATCGGGATCGATGTTGGAGCTGATGATCTCCATAACCTCGTTATACTCGGAAAGAGAGAAATCCGCTCCACCCGTAACGTTGACAAGAAGCCCTCTCGCCCCTTCGATGGAAGCATCTTCCAACAGGGGGTTATTAATAGCACTTGTCGCCGCATCGACGGCCCTGTTGTCCCCCTGACCGAAACCGATTCCCATCAGAGCATCGCCCTGGCCTTCCATAACCGTCTTCACATCGGCGAAGTCTATATTGATATCACCGTGGAGAGTGATGAGATCGGAAATTCCCTGCACTCCCATCCTCAGCACATCATCGGCTTTCAGAAAAGCCTGACGGATCGGTGTTCTCTTATCGACAATTTTCAGAAGATGTTCGTTGGGAATGGTGATCAGCGTATCCACATGCTCGTGGAGCTTGGCGATCCCCTCCTCGGCAAGAGCCATCTTCTTTTTCCCTTCAAAACCGAATGGCTTAGTCACGACAGCCACTGTCAGGGCTCCCACTTCCTTGGCGACCGAAGCGATAACCGCAGCAGAACCTGTTCCGGTTCCCCCGCCCATCCCGGCGGTGACGAACACCATATCGGAGCCCTCAAGGAGCTTTTTGATGTTCTCGCGGTCCTCTTCGGCGGCTTTCTCACCGATTTCAGGCTTACCGCCCGCACCGAGGCCATTTGTCAGTTTCGATCCAAGAGGAACACGCACGTCAGCTTTTGATTTGTTCAGCGCCTGCTGATCCGTGTTACAGGCGATAAAATGGACGTCCTTGAGTTCGCATTCGATCATCCGGTTGACCGCGTTGCTTCCTCCGCCACCCGTTCCGATTACCTTGATAACCGTTCCGGCACTGTTTTTCGATTCAACTAATTCAATATCCATATCCCCTCCCATTAAGGATAATCACTTAATAATTCCTAAATAAACTCTTTAAACCAGGAGCCTAATCTCCTGAGTATCTCTGCGGCTCCGCTGCTCCGGGGGCCGGTATCGACAACGAGCCCCTCTTCTTCCACCTGCCGGGCTCTGTGGAGCAGAAGTCCCGTCACAGTCGAATATTCGGGGCTGCGGTACCGCTCTTCCAACCCCTTTATTTGTCGCGGATAACCGATTCTCGCCGGCATCCTGAAAACTTCCTGCGCCAGTTCGGCCACTCCGGGAAGCTGAGAGCCTCCTCCGGTGATAACGACACCGCCGCCCAACCGCTTAAGATATCCCTTGTCGTCCAGCTGCTTTTTCACAAGCATGAACAATTCGGTCATTCTGGGCTGTAAAATCCGGCAGATTCGCATTTCCGGAACCGATACAGGCGGCCTTCCCCCGATGCCGGGAATAATCACTGATTCATTTCTGTCGATCAGTTCCTCCCAGCAGCATCCCGCCTGCAACTTGATCTTCTCAGCCTCCTCGAAAGGAATATTGAGCATGATAGCCAGATCGTTGGTCACCTCCCGGGCTCCCACGGGAAGAACGCCGGTGTAATACGGGGCGCCTCCCAGATGAACCAGAAGATCTGTCGTCCCGTTCCCGATATCGATAAAAAGCGTTCCCAGGTCTCTCTCATCTTTAGATAATACGGATGAAGAGGCCCCTATTGATTCAAGAACGATCTCATCGACCTTGTAACCGCTTCTGTTAATGCATTTGATAATGTTTTTCGATGCTGAAACTGTTGAAGTAATGATGTGCACTTCCGCTTCGAGGCGGACCCCTATCATATCAACCGGATTCTTTATCCCCGGCTGATCATCAACAATATATTCCTGGGGGATCACATGGAGGACTTCCCGGTCCATTGGCATAACAATGGCTTTCGCGGCTTCAATAACCCGCTCCACGTCATTGCGGTTGATCTCCCGGCCCTTGCCGGTAACAGCCACCACACCGCGGGAATTGATTCCCTCGATATTCCCTCCGGCGATTCCCGCCAATACGGTTTCCACCGTCCGGCCCGCCTGCTGTTCCGCCATATCGATGGCTTCCTCGACAGCTTTCATGGCCGCTTCTATATTGATGACGACACCGCGCCTCAGTCCTTTCGACTCGGCGGTACCCACGCCGGCGACAGTGAGATCACCCTCTTCATCAAATTCCGCAATAAGAGCGCAGATTTTGCTGGTCCCCATATCAAGGGCCACAATAATATCATCTGAAGTCAATCTACACTTCCTCCCTGAGTCGATAAATGATCTCTTTGGACCTGAAGTCCACTTCTCCGATTTTCTCCGTCAGCTTCTGCTGTTTCAGGACATCGAAGACCATAATTATATTTTTCAGAACATCGCTGTCCAGTTTCCGGCCGGTTCTGGCTTTCAGCGGATAATTATAAAGAAACAATATAAGATCGTATCCCTGCTCTCCCCGCTTTTCCACCCGGATCTCTGAAATCAGATCGTAGAGGGCCTTATCTCCGTCCCTCAGATTCTCCAGATCCTCCAGAAGCGGAAGAAGAGGGACAGGAAATCCATCGCCGAGCTGAACCGATGAGAAGTTGATGCCGGAAATAACCGGAAGATCCCAGTTATCCATATCCTCACCTTTCTCGAAAACGACCCCCTCACCGTCTATGGCTACGGGAACCGATTTTTCATTGATATTCAGAACGGACTGTGCCACCGCTTTTCTTCCGAAAAGGTAAAGCTGAAGCTTATCGGGAAAAATCTTTTCCACTGACGCTTTTCTGATCGGCGGATAATGTTCCAGTCTATCTCTAATATTTTCCGTATCAAGGTTATAGTAATAATGGCCGGTCTCGATCCCGGCGATAGAGCGGATTTCGCTGTCGCTCAATTCAATATCGCTCTCAACTTTTATTTTTTTCAGAACGATATTGGGTACAACAGCGATTTTGAACACAAGCTGTGCCCCCAGAATGACAATCAGAAGGATAATCAGCGTTCTGAGCAGACCTCTGATTCTTTCCCTTTCATTGGAATTCAGTACAATCACGCCTCACCTCCCGACTTATCCGGAGACCTTCTCGAAATATTGAGAAGGAGCCCGAAGATAATAAGAGTGATGAGAGATGTGGAACCGCCCGCCGAAAAAAGAGGCAGCGGTATACCCGTCGCGGGAATAAAGCCGCAGACGACGGCGATATTGGTCATGGCTTGAAAATACACCGCTGAAGTGAGTCCGAAAGCCGCATACTTTTTAAAGTCGTTATCGGCCTTCAAAGCGATGGAGTATCCTTTCCAGGCAAAAAGTCCGAAGAGTATGAAAACAGTCAGAATCCCGATGAATCCCGCTTCCTCACCGATAATCGCGAAGACGAAGTCGGAATGGGCCTGAGGCAGAGCGCCGAGCTTCATTGTGCTCTGCCCCGCTCCTTTGCCCCAGAGACCGCCGGCCTGCAAAGCTTTTCTGGCCGTCAGGACCTGGTATCCGGCTCCGGAAGGATCCGATTCGGGATTCAGCCAGGAGAGAACCCTGTTTATCCTGTAGGGTTTTGATTTCAGCATGATGTAAGCAGCCAGAGATCCGATAGCTCCCATAATCAGAATGAATACGGGACTCATCCCGCCCATGATAAGCATAAGAAATGCCACGGCGAAAATAAGTGCGGCAGAAGAGAAATCATTCTGGGAATAGACCACCAGAGTCGAGACGACAATAACAAGCAGCTGAGGCACGATCGCCTTACTGAGATCCTTCATCCGCCCTTTGTTCTTCTCCAGCATTTTAGCGATGTAGAGAACTAAAGAAAGGCGGATCAGCTCCGACGGCTGAAAAGTTACGCCGCCCAGCTCGAGCCACCGCTTCGCTCCGCCCGACTCAAACCCCAGGCCGGGAACATAAAGGAGCAGGTTTATTCCGATGGAAACAAACATAATGGCCGGAATATAATTCTTGAGAAAATCCAGAGGTATCCGCGAAGCCACAACCGCTCCACCCGTCCCCAGGGACAGCCAGACCAACTGCTTTACGACAAAATAAAAGGGAGAGTCGAAAACGGCTTCTCCGAAATGATAGGATGATGAAAAGAGCGCAGTGAGCCCCATTCCCGACAGCAGGACAATTAATATGAGAAAAACGGCATCAAATGCCGGCTCATTGATTTTCTGAGCAGAAAAACTGTTATTGACCACCTGTCGGCCCTGAATGGAGTACCCGCTCATACCCTACCTTATTTTCAATGTGGACAGGGCGATAATGGCAAACATCCCGCCGACAATCCACAACCTTGTGACAACTTTACCTTCGGCCCAGCCTATGAGCTCGAAGTGATGATGGAGAGGAGCCATCTTGAAAACCCTCTTCCCTGTTCTTTTGAAATGAACCACCTGAATTATGACCGACAGAGTTTCCATAACAAAAACGCCGCCGATTATAATTGTCAGTATTTCTTTTTTCAGCACAAGCGCCAGAGCTCCCATTACGGCTCCCAGAGCCAGACTGCCCGTATCGCCCATAAAAATCTCCGAGGGATGGCAGTTGAACCAGAGAAAACCGACGCTGGCTCCCAGAAGAGCCATGCAGAGGATAACGACCTCGCTCGAACCTTTCAGAAAAGGGATCTGGAGATAATCGGCAAAAACAGCATGCCCGGTCAGATAGGCAATCAGCGTGAATGCGATAGTCGCCATAAGAAAGAGCCCGGTGGCGAGTCCGTCCAGTCCGTCGGTCAGATTTACAGCATTGGAAAAAGACACAATAGTCAATACGCCGAAGGGGATATAAAAATAAGACATATCGAACAGGGGATTTTTCAAAAAGGGAACATAGAGCAGCGTCGTATGATCATTCCGGTTGTAATAGAGCAGAAGAACGACCAGGAGCGCTACGGCGATCTGGCCGAAAAACTTAAAACGGGACTGCAGCCCGTCGGAACTCTTCCGGGAAATCTTCAGATAATCATCAATAAAACCGATTCCTCCGAAACCGACAATAGTAATCAGCAGAACCCAAGTATAAAACTGCGAAAGGTCCTGCCAGAGCAGAACCGAAATGACAACGGAGATAATTATCAGAAGGCCGCCCATAGTCGGCGTTCCCGCTTTGGAAAGATGCGTCTCGGGACCGTCCTGCCGGACTTCCTGCCCGAGCTTCAGCCTGGTCAGCATCTTGATCACAGCCGGACCGAAAAGGAAAGCGATAAGCAAAGCCGTTACAGCGGCATAGGCCGCCCTGAAAGTTGTGTATTGAAAGATATTAAAAAAAGAAAAATATTTTACCAAAGGGTAAAATAAGGCTTTGAACATGTCTTCCTCCCATTTTTTCGCGCCGCATTTTCCCCGGCGGCACTGTTGTTTTTAAATAAGTATCAGGTCAGCAGCGGCGTCAGTCTTTCCAGAGCGACGCCCCTCGATCCCTTAAGCAGAACAAGGTCACCCTTCTTCACATATTCTTTCACAGCGGCTTCCAGCTCTTCGTATTGAATTGTCCAGAACGAATATCCGGGATACCCTGATGTCCGGACGGCCTCGAAAGCCTCTTCCATCTCTTTGCCGAAAAGAAACAGAGCCTCGGCCCCGCTTTCCGCCGCAATTCCCCCGATACGGCGGTGTTCTTCCCTGCTGGCATCTCCCAGCTCGAGCATATCACCGAGAACAGCAACGGAACGGTTTTCCCAGAACCGGAGTAACTTAAGCGACTGTTCCGTCGAATCGGGATTGGCATTGTAGCAATCCCTCAAAACGGTGATATCACCCTTGATCAACTCGCCTCTGCCGAACAGAGGCTTCATGCTGTCGATTCCCCGGGCTATCAGAGCGGAATCAACGCCCATCTCAACAGCTGCAGCAACGGCGGCCCTGACATTGGCCAGATTATGCTCGCCGGGCAGGCTGAAATGGCAGGGGCGGCCTTCTATCTCGAGATCACAGCCTTCGATGGAAAAGCCGGATACAAGTCTTACCGGCCCGGAAACTTCCGGGCCATAAAAAACCACACGCCCCTTGATACCTTCAGCGAGAAAATCACTGTAGGAATCATCAGCAGGTATGATGGCAGTCTGTTTACCGTCAAAGCAGGAGAAAATCTGTTTTTTCGCCTGCGCGATAGCATCCCGGCTGCCCAGCATTCCGATATGAGCCGTGCCGATATTGGTAATGACCGCATAATCGGGTTTGACGATGGACGCGAGAAGATCCATTTCACCTTCCCGGTTCATCCCCATTTCAAAGACAGCGATTTCATGCCTCTCCTCCACCCGGAAAACCGATAAAGGCAGTCCGATGTCGGAATTGAGGTTCCCCTCATTCACCACAGTCTCCGCAAATTCAGAGAGTATAGCTCCCAGTATCTCTTTCGTCGTCGTTTTCCCGTTGCTGCCCGTAATCCCCACGACAGTCAAATCGGGAAAAAGACTCATGTGATACACAGCAAGCTGCTGCATAGCCTCCAGAGTCCCCGCAACCGGCAGAAAAGCCATGTCCCTTTGGCTGACAAGCTCCTCCACCAGACCGCGGTTCTCCGAATACCACTTATGATCCACCAGAGAGAGTTTCGTACCGGCGCCGGCAATATCTTTTAAATACAGATGGCCGTCGGTGCGCTCTCCCTTCAGCGGAACAAATAAAGTGCCCCTCCCGCACTTTCTGGAATCAATTTGTACATTCTCCACCCCTTCTACGGGGGATCCTACCCAGGATTGCCCCAGGACCTCGCTGATCTTTTCAGCTGTAAATAATATTCTGTCCACTAAGGACGCTCCTCCGGAAGTTCGATCCGGATTATATCTGTCGGGTCCTGTTTCTCCAATCCCAATTCATCCTTTGCTATTTCATCTATTCTTCCGGGCGAACTCAAAACAGCCGTCCCGGCGATTAATCTTTTATTCTGCTCGAGAAGCCGTTTCTGCTCCATTTCCAGGGCCGCGACTTCATCCACTATCCGGTTATACCGGAAGGACTGCCAGACATTGAGAAAGAGCATACCCACAGCCAGCACAACAGCAGCCATAGCCGTGATAAAGTGAAGCCTTTTCACTGAACACCTCTCCTCTCACCGACTTCACGCAGCTTCTCAACGACCCTTAACTTGGCACTTCTCGACGGAGCGTTCATCCTGATCTCTTCCTCGGTCGGAACAACAGGTTTGCGCGTCAACACATCGACAACCGGTTTTCCGCCGCACTCGCACCGGGGCAGTTCGGGCGGACAAACACATTTCTTTCCCATTTCCCTGAAAAAAAGCTTAACAGCTCTGTCTTCAAGAGAATGAAAAGTAATGATCCCCAGCCTTCCGCCGACCTTAAGAACATCCAGAGCTTCCATCATCACATCAGCAAGCCTGTCCAGTTCGGAATTTACGGCGATTCTGATCGCCTGAAAAGTTCTGGTCGCCGGATGGATTCTTCCGTGCCGATATGAAGAGGGAACGGCACCCTTGATCAACTCCGCCAGCTGCAGCGAAGAAGTTATACGATTCTGTTTCCTCTCCCGGCAGATAGCGGCGGCAATTCTTCGGGACAAGCGCTCTTCACCGAGTTCATAAATCAGATCAGCCAGCTCTTTCTCATCAAAATCATTGACAACGTCTTCAGCCGACAGCCCCGCTTCACGGTTCAGCCTCATATCCAGCTTCTCATCGCGGGAAAAAGAAAACCCGGCGCCGCTTTTCTCATAGTGAAAAACGGAAATACCCAGATCGAGAAGGATCCGGTCCGGTTTTTCCTCTTCGGGATATTCCCGAAAATATTCATTAAACCATGTGTGCCTGAAACCGACCCGATCTCCGAAAGGTTCCAGTCTTTTCATAGCTATCTGCTGTATCTCACGGTCCGCATCCAGACCGATAACCTTCAAATCATCAAAGCGGGAAAGGAACATCTCAGAGTGTCCACCCTCTCCCATGGTTCCATCTATAAAAAGCTGGCCGGGTTTATCGGGCTTCAGATAATCACAGACTTCCTCTTTCAGAACCGAATAATGAACAATATCCATAATCAGCCCAAATCCCCGAGGCTGCCCAGCTCTTCCCAGGCATCCTTGATATCAAGCTCGCATTTCTCTTCAAATTCGAGATAAAGTTCCTCATCCCAGATCTCCACATGATCATCGAGACCGATGAAGATGCAATCCCGCACCAGACCAGCCGATTTCTGCAGCGATGACGGTATATTTATCCGACCGTTCTTATCGACAGCCAGGTCGGTTGCCGGAGCCAGAAGGCGTCTTTGAATCATTTGGGAACGGGCACGGAACAGAGAGGAATTTTCCAGTAAAATCTTTGAGACTTTACTCCACTCTTCTCCGGGAAAAAGCCAGAGACATTTATCGACTCCGCGGGTTAAAACCAAAGAGCACCCTCCCAGCTGTTCTCTCAGCTTCGAAGGCAACAGGATTCTCCCTTTTTCATCCAGAGTACTGTTAAATTGTCCACTTAAACCACTAATTTCCACAAATACCTACAATTTACCACTTTATCCCACTAATATTACCATATTAAGATTCGTAAATTCCATTGTCAACAATGAAAAGAGATTCTAAGAAGCCATTATGAAAATTCGAGCGAATACACTATACGCATGTATGCCTTAATTGTGAGATTAGTGAAATTTTCCACAGTGAAGTAAAAAAAAGACTTAAGTGCCGGAAAAAAAGCAAAAAAAAAGCGGGCCGGGCCCGCTTTCTATAAATATTCCTTCCCGAACATCCGGTAATTGATTCCGGGGAAAAGATTGTTCCGCTTTTCCAGCTTGGTCAACCATTCGGTTTTAACCACATTCCTGCAAAGAGAATCATATATAAAATTAAAGTTATGAATATGGGTTTTCACCCGTTTCACAGCATAGGGAACTGTTGTTCCGGTCTTCATTATAAAAGGCCAGTCAGAAGCCTGAGAGAGAAGGACCTCTCTCGCTGCCTGATTCAGCGCTCTCTCTTTCAATCCGGATTCATCGGGGTAACGCTCAACAAGCTCCATCATCCTTTCGATAACTTTATGAAGATGCCGGTAGATCCAGTCATTAGATCCGTCAATCCACACCTGGCCGTATCCTTTATCGCCCCAACTGGAAAAAGCCGGCGTGGCTTTCTGATTGTGAGGATACATTTCAAGATAATCGAGAGGTGTAGCTGCCACGAGTTCTGTTTTTGCAATCCCCCTGAAAACCTCTTCGATAAAGCGGGGGCCTTCAAACCACCAGTGCCCGAAAAGTTCGGCGTCATAGGGACAGAGGATTACAGGTTTGCGATCCATCAGCCCGGACAGGACTTCGACCTGCTCGACCCGTTTCTGTACAAAATCACCGGCATCGGCTAGAACCTGTTTCTCAGCTACGGAGATATCGTAGAATTTCTTGTTGCCAAGATCTTCCTTGTCAGTAATAGCATAATATTTAAAACCTGTATTTACACGGTTTCCAGCGTTCGTATAGGGATCGATGTAATCCCTCGGCCGGTCAAAACCGATGTCTCTATAAAAATCTCTGTAAACTTCATTCCCGGGATAGCCGTCTTCAGTACTCCAGACAGCCCGTGAAGAGGCTTTATCCCTGCCGAAGACATGTACACCGTTGGGACAACTCAGAGGTCCGTAGACGCCGTACTCCGGTCTATCGTCAGCATAGAGGATTCCATGGGAAGATGAGACGAAATATCTCAGGCCGAACGGCTTGATAAACTCTTCCAAACCGGGAAAATAACCGCACTCCGGAAGCCAGAGCCCATCAGGCATGACGCCGAAGATTCTGTCGTGCGATTCAACCGCAGTAAGAATCTGGGCTTTTATCATCTCGGGATATTCACGGAAACAGGGCAAAAAGGCATGGGTTGCTGTTGTCGTCATCAACTCCAGGTTGCCTTTCTTATGAAAATAGGAAAACTCCCTTATCAGATTTCTGTCATATACCTCTGTATAATCTTTCAGATTTCTGGCGAAAAGCTCTCTGTACATCAGAGCCAGTTCATGTGATTCCGGTTCATTGGTCTTTGTAAACTCTACTTCCTTTTCCGCCAGTTCAAGCATTTTATTCAAATGGGCGATGTAACGCTCCTGAAGAAAATCATCTTTGAGCATAGAAGCCAGGGTGGGTGAAATCGACATGACCATTCGAAAGGGAACGGAATCTTTTTCAAGAGAACGAAATACTCTCAGCAGAGGCAGATAGGTTTCGGACAGAGCCTCAAACAGCCAGCTTTCTTCAAGAAAACTTTCGTATTCGGGGTGTCTTACAAAGGGCAGATGAGCATGGAGAACCATGGAAATCAAACCTTTTTTATCTGTATAACTATCGATCATTAATAATCCTCTTCAGAGATTTCAGCATCTAAAGGTAAAATTCGCTGAGGTATTTTTATATAGGATGCCACAGGAACTGCAGCTCCGAATTCCGAAGAAAAACCTGATAGCCTCACAAGCTCATCGCTGTTGTTCATTTCGGCATTCCTGGAAGGAAGGATATAATTCCGGGAAGTCTCAATAAAATTGGACCGTATTATAAGCTTCTCCTCTTCATTGTGAATGGAAAAAAGCTCGATTGTATAAAAGGAATCCTCCGTGGGGAATTTGATATATCGCCGTCTGTCGGTAAGATTGACGGGAATATCAAAGTAATCGAGGATATCATCTTTGGAGTAAACAGCTTCGGGGAGTTCCACCATTCTCAGAAAAAGACCTTGAAATGAAGGGTCATTCTCCAGTTCCTTGACAGTATCGAATTTCAAATCCCAATACACAAAACCCCAAGTCGGTTCTCTCAGCATAAGCATTATCTTGGTTTCATTGTATCGTTCAGGCAGATTGATCTCCTCAGCGGAGCTGAAGTCGAATTCTTCATCAAGTGACACATTGTATTTAGTGGCTTCAATTCTTACTGCAAGATTATTCAGCCTTTCTCTATCCAGCCTCTCCTCTTCGAGCGAATCGAGAACAAGAGCGATTAACTCTTCTTTTTCTATTCCCTCGTCGTAAGCCAGATGGTCTCTTTCTGCGATTTCCAGAAGTGATTTATAAGAAAGCGACTGCAAACGTTCTTTCGTCATACAGACCTCAACAAACTCAGTTTAACTTTATTCAATATGTTATCCTAGTTAAAATCAGGGGTATGAGTCAAGGGGGTAGACAGACCGCCGCTTCATTGAAAAAAGAAGATGTTCATCTTTTTTGTGATGAAATTATCATTACATCTCCAAAATTCAGTTTCTTAGCGAGATAATCGAGAATGGATTTTAATAATACAGGACCATAGCCTCTTCCGAGCCCGCCCCAGGTTTTAACTGTCTCGACTGTAAATGACTTTTCTCTTAAAAGTCCGGAGAGTGTTTTAACAGAAAAAAGGAACATATGATCTGCAATAGCGGAACGCCACTTAGATTTGAACAGACGGGCCTGTAAGCCCGACGCATTGGGTGTCGTGCAAATAAACCGCCCTCCCGGTTTGAGAATACGGAACACTTCATCGAGAAACGCCGAGGGGTCGTTAAGGTGTTCAATCAAATGAGAACAATGAACGACATCAAAAGAATTGTCCTCGAATGAAGCCTGTTCGACTGTGCCGCTGAAAATTTCTATATTTCTTTCCCGCGATCCCCATTCTGCGGCAGGACCGCACAGCTCGACACCACGGGAAATCCATCCCCGATCCTGAAAATGCCGAACAAGAACTCCTGTCGCACAGCCAATATCGAGAAAACTCATACTATCTTTGCGATCTGAATAGAGAGAATCAAAACCTATATCAGACAATCCTTTCAGCATGAGTTCAAAAAATATCTGATCATTTTCCTGTTCATACCGGAAATATTCTTCATCATATCTTTTATCGAGAGCTTCGAATAATGGCTGTGGATTCTGCATTAACAAACCGCAGGAAAGGCATTGTTTAAAAGAAAAGCCGTCACAATCCCACAGGCTATCAAATTTCGCGCCTCCGCAAACAGGACAGAGAATCTCTGCGGATTTTTCATTATTTTCAGGAACTATGGAAAATGTTTTCATCAATCTATATTCAGCTGGAAAGTACTGATACTGTTATTACCGCTAATATCCGAAGCGCTAATCTCGAGAAAGGCGACTCCGCTACTGAGATATATCTCTCCCAGATATAGGGAACCATCGCTGTAAAGGTCATTAAACGAAACAGGATTGCCACCTCTGAGCACCAGCTTTCCGTTCTCCTCTTTCAGTGTGTCAAACTTGATCTGATTTATTTCATTACCCAGATAAAACATGGTGATGCTGTAGGGAACGGTATCGATATTCCGGGAAGAATTTCCATCGGAATCGAGAACGTCAACATAGACCTGCACTCTTCCGGCGTTAAGCCTGTTGCTCTTACTGAGAAGGATAAGGCTATTATCGGACTTCAATGTGACGGTTTCAATACGCGGGGGAGCGGAATCTCCTGACGGCGGAAGTATTATCTGAGGATTGACATACTGATTCATTTCAGAATCGTATACCATAAAAAACAGGTTTTTCTCATCGGTACGACCGGAATCGCCGACAAGACCGAGTTGGTCTCTTTCTTCCAGAAAAACTTTCTGCTCTCCGAAAAAAGGTTTGAGATGTCCGTAAATCGACCTGAAACCGTTTTCATGATGCAGAACCTTCACATTTCCCAGAACAGGAGCCTGCTGATCCTCTTCATTGCCATAATAGATCAGCTCTCCCTTAAGAAAAGGAGAGACGATACTGCCCGGACCGGAGATACGAATTCCCTTCAGGAACGAATCGCTGCTGTTTTCACCGAATGAAGCCGTTAAAAACCCTCCAGCTATTGGCCATTGATATGCAAAAAGAGACGAAGCTGCAAGAAATAGAAGAACAGACAATACTTTTCGCATCAGAGATTCTCCATCTTCAGGAACATCAATTTCGAATTAAAACCGATATAATAATTGTCACCTTCTTTGCGGAAATAAAAATCCTCTCCCGGTATATCCCGCTCCAGCAAACTGCGATTTGTCGGAGTCAAAACCCGTAAAGCAGCGTAATTTTCCTCTTTCAGCATCATAGAAAAGAATCCCGATTCCTCATCAACGAAAATATTCTCGAGTCTTCCGGATCCACCGATGGTTTTAAGCTCCTGGGACATGACATTATAGACATTAATCCCCTGGGGATTCTCAAAAAAGACCTTGCTGCTGTCAGAAGAAAAAAACATATCAACAGTTCGTCTGTACTGAAAGTTCAACTCGAAATGATGAACCGGTTTATACTCATTTTTCCTCTTTTCCAGAATGACAAATCTCTGAGGATCAAGACCGGAAATCAACGCAATAGTCTGACCGTCCGGAGATACTGCGACCGAATAAACGGCTTCAATCCTGCTTCCTCCGGGGCGGTAATTTAAAACAGTTTCTCCCGAATCGGAAATCAATTCGCATGATCCGTCCAGAAAACCGATGAGAACCAGATCATCTATAATCGAAAGAGATGTGACAAAAGAAAGAATTTCCTTTTTCCAGAACTGGTTACCATCCAGATCAAAAAGGCTGATATAATCCTCGGAAAGAACGACAACCCGGTTCTGTTCGATGACAGGGTAACCTGTTGTTTCAATAATAGCCCGGCCCTCTCCCAGGCTGTCCTGAATATCGAGAATCCCGGGTACTTTGCTATAATTAATAAATGCTTCATCTCCAATAGCAACTCCGAAATCACTGGAGGCGGCATAGGACAAATCCAGATCATTTGTAAAATATCCGAAATATCTTCCCAGAGAGAAAGCAAATGTTCTGCCGGAATTGCGACTGAACTCGAGGCTGCCGGGGGTTTGGAGATCTAAAACCTGCTGAGGAACAAGGAACCGCTCTTCCCCTGAAGAAGCCGGGAAAAGAAAGAAAACAAGCAGCAGTAATACGAAAAGTGTCGCGAAATAGCCTTTTTTTCCCATGTACAATAGACCCGTAATTGTTTATTATTAGTAGCTTTTATAGTATCAACAAGATGTTAAACTGTCAAACAGAGAAAAGGAGAGTCATCTGTGAATAAAGATATCTTATTTTCTGAAGCTGAGAAAGCTGCCAATTACTCCTATTCACCTTATTCAAAGTTCAGAGTCGGAGCCGCGCTTCTTTGTGCTGATGGAGAAATCATAACCGGTGCGAATATTGAAAACAGATCATTCGGGCTGACGAATTGTGCCGAAAGAAGCGCCATTTTTACAGCTCTGTCTAAAGGCAAGAAAGAGTTTAAAGCACTGGCAATACACTGTCCCGATGCTGATTATCCCGTAAGCCCCTGTGGAGCATGCCGTCAGGTCATTAGCGAATTCACAGAAAGCGATTTTCCAATATTCTTTTCAGGAAACGACAAGAATTACACAGAGTCAACGATTGGGGAACTGTTTCCATACAACGCGCTTGATGAATTAAGGGATCAATAAGAAATCAGGATTCTTCAGAAGGGCCGGCTTCGAGACGGGCCCTTTTCTGCTTGTCTTCCATCCGCTTCAGATCCGTATCCATTTTTTGTTTCCAGATATCGATCTTCTTCTTAAGAGCCTCAACATCACTATTCCGTTTCAAAACAATAGATAATCTCTTTAATGAAGCAAGAAAACCGATAGCCCTTTTAAAATCATCGATTCGAAAGGTGGACAACTCGTATTTTTTTCTAAAATCATCGGCAGATTGCTGAAGGAGCCTTCTCGTCAGATTCAGCTGTTTTAGCCGTGTCTGGTAACCGGGGACCCTGGGATCCATACCGGCGGCCATCTTCTTTAGGTCCATACAGTTTTTTGCGACTACAGCGAGCCTTCCGTTCATATCGACAAAGGACCACTTCCATTTGGAACCTTCGCCGAATGCAGTGTTTATGGCATCAATGGAAAAACCTATTTTGCGGATAAGGTTGAATCGGTCATCATCGGAAAATCCGGAGACCTCCTCCAGTTTATCTTCATATTCCGAATAGGGAACGTCGAGGTAATCGGAAAATACTTCCTCGAGATAGATAAGCGCTTTAAAACAGGCTTTTCGCCCTTCATTTATATAGGCATCATTTTTTATCCCTAGAAGAGCCAGGGACAATTCATTCATTAAAAGATAGTAGGAGACAACATTGAGAGTCTCATTAGCCAGCATCAGTTTCTTGTAGCCGGCACCTTTATCATCACTTTTGAGCATCTGAAGAATCTGCTGTTCACTCTGAAGCTGATCATCGATTTTCTTTTTATAGACTTTAATTTTCTCAGAGTATTTCCTCTTCGCTTCCTCACTGACTCTTGCCATCTACAACACCTTAAACAGAACCGTATGTTCGAAGCATCTCTTCCGCATGAGATAGAGATGCCGTACCGTCACGATCACCGGACAACATCCGTGCAATCTCACCGGCTCTTTCTCCTTTTCCCAGATTGGAAACAGATGTGACAGTTCTGCCATCGATTAAATCTTTCTTCACTATTATATGATTATCGGCAAATACAGCAATAGATGCAAGATGAGTTATACTTAATACCTGCTTATATTGTGCAAGATCTCTCATATGAGCCCCGACTGCAAGAGCGACTTCTCCTCCAATACCTGTATCGATTTCATCAAAAACCAGTGATGATACATCATCCGAATCTGCCAGTACAGTTTTCAAAGCCAGCATAACGCGGGAGATTTCCCCTCCCGAAGCAACTGATCTCAGCGGTTTTTCCGGTTCTCCGCTATTTGCAGAAAGAAGAAATTCAATTGAATCTATACCCCAGGGGGCATAAACAGGCGTGCCGCTTTTATTCTTTTGTCTATCAAGATCTACTATAAATCTCGCCGAGCTCATACCCAGTTCTTTAAGATTGCTTTCTATTCTGCTCTGCAGCTTCACGGCTGCATCAGTTCTTTTCTCCGACAATGCCAGAGCGGCTACTTTCAGCCTTTCAGTTTCAGCTTCAATTTTATTTTTCAGTTTATCAATGTCGAACTCCGAATCTTCCAGTTCCAAAAGCTTCTGTTTATGTCCCTCGCAAGTTTGAAGGACCTCATCCAGAGTATTTCCGTATTTTTTTTCCAAGGAACTGATCAGAGCGAGCCTCTCTTCTTTACGGGGCAGTTCTTCGGGATTAATTTCAAACTGCTGCTGATAGGTTCTAAGCGTATCAACAATATCCTCCAGTTCATAAAAACTGCTTTCCAGCCTTTTCTGAAGAGGAGATAAACCATCATCGATCTCTGACAGACTGTCCAACGTCGATCCGGCTTCCCTTAAGCGGGAGAGAACTCCGCCCCGGTTTTCCGATATCAGACTCCGGAATGCCTCAATAGAGCTGAAAACCTCTTCTCTCCTGGAAAGTAAGGCTATATCCTTTTCAAGAACTTCCTCTTCACCTGAAACTAGTTCGGCTGATTCTATCTCGGCTATTTCCTTTTTCAGCTTTTCAATAAGAAGCACATGATCTTCCTTGGACTCCTGAAGCTGTTTCATATTTTTTTTCATTCTGGAGAGAGACTGAAAAAGTTCATTAAAGGCAACAGCTTCCTTTTCCAGACCGGCAAAACGGTCAAGAAGCTTCCTGTGATTTTCAATAACGAATAGAGACTGGTGCTCATGCTGGCTATGCATATCTACCAGGTATGATGTCAGTTCTTCCAGATCGGCACGGAGAACCGGTACGGATTGCACATAGATCGAACCGCGTCCGGTTCTTTTCAACGTCCTGCGGATTATCAAAGTGCCTTCTTCATCGGTAATACCGTGTTTTGCCATCCAATTGGGAATTTCCCGGTGACCGCTTACGTTCAGGATTCCGGATATAACAGCTTCCTGACATCCATTCCGTATAAAAGATGTATCCGCTTTCTTGCCCAGAAGGACTCCCAGGGCACCGACAAGAATGGACTTTCCTGCCCCGGTTTCACCGGAAAGGACATTAAATCCCGCACTGAAAGAAACAGTTATATCATCGATCAGGGCAAAGTTTTTAACATTTAGTTCCTCAAGCATTATTGCCTCCGGACCATCGAAGTTTGGATTTTACGACTCCGAAAAAGGATCGTTTATCGGACCTGACAATAGGAATACGACGTTTAAATTCGGTTATATGCACCTCATCCTTCTCCTCCAAGGGAAAAGTCAACTGACCGTCAACTGTTAGAATGACTTTAGCTCTCTGATCCTCTTCCACCCGGATCTTTATTGTATCCGAAGAAGGGACGACTATCGGTCTGTTTGACAACGAAAAGGGACAGATGGGAGTTAAAATCATCGACGTCATATCAGGATGCATAATCGGACCACCCGCAGCAATTGAATAGGCGGTGGAACCGGTTGGAGTCGCTATTATGACACCGTCTGCTCTGTATATACCGAGATTTTCATGATTGATATCCACATTGAGATTAAGCAGCTTGGCAATACCGTCTGCATTGACAACAACATCATTCAGCCCTTTAAAATGCCTTAACAGATTCCCGTCTCTGAATACGGAAACATCAATCATAACGCGTTTGCTAACGCCTAAAAGACCGGAACTATACTCCTCAAACGCATTCTTCCACTCAGAAAAGGAGACTTCCGTAATAAAACCGAATGTTCCTAGATTTATAGGCATAACAGGTATGGAAAAATCAGCCAGTATTCTCGATGCATACAAAACAGTTCCATCCCCACCAAGACTGATAGCGAGATCAATTATCTCCAGATCCCCGATATCGCCGATAGGCGTTTCCGTCTCATGCAAAGTGGTCTGAATATTCTTTTCTTCAAGGTAGGTTTTTATCTCACCGGCAATGGACAGAGAATCCTTTTTCTTTCTATTAACTATTATCAGTACGTTTTTTATTCTGTGCATAAATGATAATTCCGAATCATGGTAAAGTAGAAATTACCTTTGAGATCATTTCAACATTCTTTTTTCCCAGCGAAGGGTATAAAGGCAATAACAATGTTCTGAGAATCAAACCTGATGCAACAGGACAAATACCGCTATCATTCCCGCTTATCTCAAGAGCTGTCCTGACAAAAGCCCGCTGAGGCTCAATATTTTTTTTCATAAGATACGTTTTCGCTTCCTTCATACCGCTTTTCAGCATTATGGGAAAAGAAAAATGAACATTTTCTCCACCTTCCACAATAGTTAATGTTTTATGTTCCGTTTTATTAAGAGAGGATAAGAATATGTCTGCAATCCGTTCCCTTTTTTGAAAATTCTCTTCTATATTCTTCAACTGGACAATTGCCAATGCGGCATTAATATCAGCTAAAAAAATTTCATCGCCATATGATTTTCGCAATGAATCCATCTGCTGAGAGATATACGAATCAGCAGTAAATACCGCAGCTCCCCCCCCGCAAGTCAATACCTTATCGGGTTCCATCGAAAAAATCGTAATCGTAGAAAACGATCCGCACTTGGACCCTTTAAAAGATGCTCCGAAATTCTCAGAAATATCTTCTATCACAGGAACATTTAAAGACTGATAATATTCCATGTCCTCTACCGAACCTAAAGGACAAAAGAGTAGCACGGCATCCGCCCCCTGTTCGATGTGTTTCTCAACATTTTCGCGATTCATTAAAGCCGTATGAGAGTCTACATCAGCAAAAAGGGGGATTATACCTTTTTCGTGAAAAATATCTATGTAAACGCCGGGACTTAAGGGTGATAATATTATTCTGGATCCACTTTTCAATTCAAGAAGCTCCAGAACTAATGCGACAGCCCGATAGTAATCCCGGATAAGTAAACCGGACTCAAGATTGAGGTAATTACACAATTCCGAAGTCAGCTCATCTGCAACAGGTCCCGGACCAATTTGATCAGATATAAGACAAGAAAGGACAGAATCCATATCCGCCCTTCGTATATAAGGTTTAAAAACAGGTAATAGCATAGTACTCCGCTATCTGTTGTAAATTGCCAGGTGCTTAAGCTCCTCTGGATCAAAAAGCCTTCTTATATCAAGAATGATTAAATAGCCTTCATCTTTATGCACGACACCCTGAATGTATTCAGCTCCGATTCCGGATATCATTTGAGGCGGAGGCTGTATGGTTGCAGTTTCAACCGTCACAACTCTGAGAACTTTGTCAATAATAATACCGATCTGCATTCCGTCGAGAGTGATGATTACAAAACCACTAAGAAGTTCATCTTCTTCCTGAAGCTCAGCCTTCTTAATGTGAAAACGACGGTGAAGGTTGATAATTGGAATGATATTTCCCCTTAGATTGAAGATTCCTTCAACATAGGAAGGGGCATTGGGAATAGGCCGGACATCCTGTTTACCATAGATTTCTTTTATATCCATGATATCGATTCCGTACTGCTCCGCGCCAAGCTGGAATGTTACCATTTGAACTCTGTTGTCTGATTCAGCCATTTTACCTCCCAAGGCAGGGATATGAAAATAATACCCCATACTCAGTATTCTAAATGTTAAAATGATATTCTTCAATAATTCTTATGAAAATTCAATTTAGCATAGTATTCTATTTTTTAATATAAAAGGAGTGTTTATAGCGATTTATGGATCGCTATATATCTTTTTTCAGCAGTTCATGAGAACTTTTATCAATTAGCTTTTCCTAAGTCCATAAAATGATTTGGACAAAAAAAAAGCCTGGCGACGACCTACTCTCCCACATAATTGCAGTACCATCGGCGCAGTTGAGCTTAACTTCCGTGTTCGGGATGGGAACGGGTG